>NZ_DAINNK010000046.1:0-853 GCF_036735925.1 Povalibacter sp. | reverse complement strand
GCCGGCCTGTTCTCGCGCACGACGCTGGCGCGCCGGATCGCCGGCTTCATCGATTCGAAGATCCTGATCAACGTGCCGGGCTACGGACTGTTTCGCAGCATGGCCGGCGGCAGCGCGGGCATCGAGGGTTTCGCCGAACAGCCGGTGCTGGTGAGCATCGAGGAGGATGCCTGGCAGGTCGCGTTCGTCGTCGACCGCGTCGGCGACAGTCGCGTGGCGATCTATGTTCCCGGTGTGCCGGACGCGCGCTCCGGATCGCTGTACTTCATCGCGTCAGACCGGGTGAAGCCGCTCGCGATCAAGGCGTCCGCCGCATTCCAGTTGCTGCGTCGGATGGGAGTGGGTTCGAACGAGCTGCTGAAAGGCGCTTTGAACCGATAGGTTCAGAATTCGAAGAGGCCGGTGAGGTCGACGGCGATGCCTGGCAGTGCCGTGACTTGAATTCGTCCTGGCGCGTCGATGCGGGTGACATCCCGGTAATGGTTGTTCGAGGGGTGTCGGAACACATGCAGCGCTGGAGTCACCAGATCCACGAGCCACACTTCGGCGATGCCATGGCGCGCGTAAAGCGCCACCTTGGTATCGCGATCGAAGCGGAGCGTGCTGTCGCTGACCTCGATCAGCAGCAGGACATCGCGGGGCGTTGGATGCGCGTTGGCGTAGGAGCGGGGTTTCAGCAATACAAGATCGGGCTGCGGTTCGGAGCGGGAATCCAGTCGCACGGGGCGCTGGACGCCGACCGTGGCTACTTCGCCCGTGGCAGCGTGAAGACGTTTCCCAAGACGGTCCACGACTTCAGCATGTCGACTTCCTATCGGCGCCATATCGATGATCTCTCCCTCGATCAGTTCGA
>NZ_DAINNK010000045.1:0-44649 GCF_036735925.1 Povalibacter sp. | reverse complement strand
TGGCGCACTCAATGTCGCCGGATCAAAGGGGGGGACGGGTCCATCCCATTATTGGAGCTAGAGCCGGATGGGCTCTGGCTCACAGCTCATCGCTCGCTGCTCGCAGCTAGATGCTCCTGATCCCGTTCATCAGCATCTGCACGCTGATCATCACCAGCAGCATGCCCATCAGCCGCTCCATCGCGATCAGTCCGCGCTGGTGCAGGATGCGATAGAAGAACGGCGCTGCCAGCAGGATCGCCGCCGTCAGCCCCCACGCCGCCGTCACGGCGATCCACAGGTCCCAGGTCGCGCCCGGTTCGGTACGCTGCAGCAGCAGGAGTGCCGCGAGCGTCGACGGTCCGGCAATCAGCGGGATCGCCAGCGGCACGACGAACGGCTCGCCTTCCGGCGCGTCGGCGTGCAATCCGCCGGGCGAGGGGAAAATCATGCGCAATGCGATCAGGAACAGCACGATGCCGCCGGCGATGCTGATCGTTTCCTGATCGAGATGCAGCACCTGCAGAATGTGGCGTCCGAAGAACAGGAAGGCCAGCAGCACGACATAGGCAATCAGGACTTCGCGGATCAGAATGATCCGGCGCCGCGCCGGCGGGACGTCCTTGAGGATCGAGAGGAACACCGGCACGTTGCCGAGCGGATCCATGATCAGGAACAGCGTGACGATCGCGGACGTCAGATCTTTCATGCGGCCGATTCTGGCATGCGTGAAGGCGGCGCGACCATCGTCGGGAGAGTGGAATGACTGCGAAATACGACCATGATCTGCTGGTCATCGGCGCCGGCTCGGCAGGCGTGCGTGCCGCGCGCATTGCCGCGGGCCACGGCGCCCGCGTTGCCATCGTCGAGGATCACCGCATCGGCGGCACCTGCGTCATCCGCGGCTGCGTGCCCAAGAAGCTGCTCGTGTACGGCTCCCAGTTCGCCGAGGATCTCGAAGACGCCGAGAACTTCGGCTGGTGCATCGACGGCGCGCGCTTCGAGTGGCCGACGCTGCGCGACAACGTGCTGAACGAAGTCTCGCGACTGAGCGAGATCTACACCCAGACGCTCGCCAATCACGGAGTCGTCATGCATCGCGGCCGCGCCGTCGTCACTGGCGCGAACAGCGTGCGCATCGACGACCGCACCGTGACCGCGCGCATCATCCTCATCGCGACCGGTGCACGGCCAGAGATGCCGGAATTTCCCGGTCGCGAACATGCCATCACCTCGAACGACGCGTTTCATCTGCCGGCATTGCCGCGGCGGATCGCCATCGTCGGCGCCGGCTACATCGCGAACGAATTCGCCGGCGTCTTTCATGGACTCGGTTCGAAGGTCACGCTCATCCATCGTTCCGACCAGATCCTGCGCGGCTACGATCAGCAGATCCGCGACCGCCTGCTGCAGATCTCGATGGCGAAGGGCATCCAGTTCCTGCTCAACACGGCCGTCGAGCGCATCGAGAAGAACGGCGACGGCGCACTCGCGCTGTCGCTGAGCGGCGGGATGACGCTGGCCTGCGATGCCGTGCTCGTGGCGGTCGGCCGTGTGCCGAACACGGATGGCCTGGGTCTCGACAGCGCCGGCGTGCGGCTCGATCCGAAGGGCGGCGTCTGCGTGGACGGCAACAACTGCTCCACGTGTCCGTCGATCTACGCGGTGGGTGATGTCACGAACCGCATCCAGCTCACGCCCATCGCCATCCGCGAAGGCCAGGCCTTTGCGGATTCCGTGTTCGGCAATCGACCGACGCAGCTCGACTACGAATGCATTCCTTCAGCTGTCTTCAGTCATCCGCCGCTCGCGGCCGTCGGCATGACGGAAGCCGAGGCGCGCAACAAGCTCGGCGAAGTGAAGGTCTACACGGCGGATTTCCGCCCCATGAAGAACGTGCTCGCCGGTCGCGACGAACGCGCGCTCTACAAGCTCGTCGTCGATGCCGCGACCGATCGCGTCGTCGGCGCGCATCTCATCGGTCCCGATGCGCCGGAAATCGTGCAGATACTCGCGGTTGCCGTGAAGGCAGGCCTGAGCAAGTCGCAGTTCGACGAGTGCGTCGCCATCCATCCGACCATGGCGGAAGAACTCGTGCTGATGCGGTAAGAGAAGGCTGGGAATTTCACACGGAGAGCACGGAGATCAGAGAAGAAGAATTTTCCACGGGGGACACGGGGAACACGGGGCTCGGAACAGAAAAAATCTTCTCTTGTCCCCGTGCTCCCCGTGTCCCCCGTGGAAATTCCTCTTCTCTTCTCCGGTCTCTGTGCTCTCCGTGATCTCCGTGTGAAACTCCTCGTCTTCTCCGTGGAATCTTCACGCAGCCCCGTAAATCGCCTTCAGCGCCCGCGCAGCCGTGTCGTAGCGGAACTCGAACCCGAGTTCCTGTGCACGCCGCGGAATGACGCGCTGGCCTTCTACCAATAGCTGCGACATTTCGCCGAGTCCCGCCCTGACGATGGCGGCGGGCACGCGCATCCAGATCGGTCGATGCAGTGCGCGGCCGAGCAGGCGATAGAACTCGTCGTAGCGCACGGGTTCGGGCGCCGTGCCGTTGATCGCGCCGCTGTAGCGGCCGTTGTCGAGCGTCTGCAGCAGCAGGCGGATGAGATCGTCGATGTGGATCCAGCTCAGCCAGTGATGGCCGCTGCCGAGGATTGCGCCTGCGTACCAGCGCACGGGTCGCGCGAGGCGCGGCAGGGCGCCGCCGTCGCGGCTCAGCACGACGCCGATGCGGATGCACGTGACGCGCATGCCGGTGGTGGCTGCGGCGAAGGCGGTTGCCTCCCATTCGCTGCACAACCGGCTCTGGAACATTGCCTGCGCCGGGTCGCTTTCGTCGACCGGTTCATCGCCACGCACGCCGTAGTAGCCGACGGCCGAGCCGTTGACGAGCACGGCCGGACGCGTGTGCAGGCGATTGCACAGTCCGACGATGCCGCGGGTGATGTCGATGCGGCTTGCCAGCAGTCGCCGGCGGCGCGCGGCGGTCCATGGCCGTCCGAGAATGGGTTCGCCGGCCAGATTGACGATGCCGTCGAGAGACGCTTCGTCGGGGATGTCCGCGAGCGAAGCCACGACGTGAACCCTGGCGCCGAGCTGGCGCCGCGCGCGTTCGGGCCGGCGCGCGAGTGCGACGACGTGATCGCCGCGGCGCAGCAGCGGTTTGATCAGATGACTGCCGATGAAGCCGGTGGCACCGGTGATCAACCAGGTACGACCTGCCGATGGCCGCGGCAGCCAGGCCGAGGTCCCGTTCCCCACGATTGCTTCCCCTGCGCTGCGTCGTTGCGCGACGGCATGACATGCGCGAGGTCGATGCTGACAGGCGGGTCACGTGCCCGACATAGGGTTTTTACGCGCGAAAGGCGCGCTTTGCGTCGCTCTGTGGGGCCGGCTTCAGCCGGCCTGAGCTGTCAGGCTGAAGCCTGACCTACAGTCAGAGGCCGGCTGAAGCCGGCCCCACAGCCAGAGGCCGGCTGAAGCCGGCCCCACAGGGAGAGGGGATTCAGTCCGGTTGTTCGCCGGAGAACCTGATGGCCGTCGCGCCCGTGACCGGACCGATCTGCGCGCGGTCGCTCACGTAGAGTTCGACTTCGCGTTCGAATTTCAGCTCGCCCTGCACGACGGCGTCGGGCCCGATGACGATCACCGGCGGCTTGCGATTGCCGAACCAGTTCGTGCCCCGGAGTTTCTCGACGAGGATGCCGCCCTCGACGCGTGAACCGCGACCGACGGTGATGCTGCCGTTGGTCGTCTCGAGGCCGCCGCCCACGTGCGCTGCATCGAGTTCGATCCGGCCGTTGACGTTCTCCACCTCGCCGCGCACGTCCGTGCCCTTCGCCAGCGAGATCGAGCCGTTCACGGCCGAGACATCGCCGCTGACCTGCGCGCCGGCGCCCAGCCGCACGCTGCCGTTGACGGTGTCGACCGAGCCCGTCGTCGCCTGATCGCCCAGGCGGATGCCGCCGTTGACGCTCTCGATCTTGCTGGTGGCTGCACGATTGCCGATCGTGATGGAGCCGTTGACCGTTTCGACCGACTTCGCCGTGGCGCCGTCGCCGATCGTGATCGATCCATTGACCGTGCCGACGTCGCCGACCACCTGTCCGGCCTCGACGCGAATCGCGCGGTTGACCTTCGAGATGTCGTCGTCGGCTGCCGCGAGCAGCGGAAGGGTCAACAGCAATGCATACAGCAATCGGGTCATGGTGGTCTCCTGTCGTGATGCGGTTTGGACGCGGGCCGCGACGCAAGGGTTGCAATACGTCGGCGGGGAAGATTCGTGTATGGTTGCCGGCGTCCAGTCCGGAGATACGTCATGAAGCTCTACTACGCCCGCGGTGCCTGTTCCCTTTCTTCGCATATCGCCCTGCGCGAAGCCGGGGCCACCTTCGATCTCGTCAGGGTCGATACCAAGACCAAGCTGATGGACGCCGGCGCGGATTTCCGCACCGTCAATCCCAACGGCTACGTACCCGTGCTGGAACTGGATTCCGGCGAGCGCCTGAGCGAGAACGCGGCCATCCTGCAGTACATCGCCGATACGTATCCGGCCGCGAATCTGGCGCCGCCGCCCGGCAGCATGGCCCGCTACCGGATGCTGGAATGGCTGACGTTCATTACCTCGGAAGTGCACAAGGGCTACAGCCCGCTGTTCAATCCCGCCACGCCCGAGGACTACAAGTCCATCACGCGCGAGCGGCTGGCCGGGCGACTTGCGTACGTGGATCAGAAACTCGCCGGCCGGCAGTACCTGCTCGGCGATACGTTCTCGGCCGCCGACACCTATCTGTTCGTCTGCGTGAACTGGTCCGGTGCGGTGAACGTCGACGTATCCGCATTCGCCAACCTGCAGGCGTTCCAGGCGCGCGTCGCGGCGCGTCCGGCCGCGCAGGCGGCGATGCAGGCGGAAGGTCTGATCAAGAAGGCCTGATCCGGCGCAGGACGGTCGAACAACAAGAAAGAAGCCGCATCGCAATGACCCTCACCGATTCGCTGTTCCATGTCACCGGCGTCGCGCAGGTCATTCAACTCGCGGTTGCGCCCGTCTTCCTGCTGGCCGGCGTCGGCACCACGTTGAACGTGCTCGCGACGCGCATCGGCCGCATCATCGATCGGGCGCGCCTGATGGAGGATCGATTGCACACGGCCTCGCCGGAACATGCCGAGGAGCTGCATGCACGACTGCGCGTACTGTCGAAGCGCGCCAGCCTGATCAATCGCGCGATCGCGCTGTGCGTGCTGTGCGGCCTGCTCGTGTCGCTGGTGGTTGCCGCGCTGTTCGTGAGTTCCTCGCTGCACATCGATCTGGCGATGCCGATCGCGATCACGTTCGTAGTGGCTTTGCTGAGTCTCGCGGCGGCATTGATCTACTTTCTGCGCGAGGTATTCATCGCCACGGAAGCCACGACGTTCGGCGGCGCAAGGAAGGAACACCCGCCGAAGTGATCGGACAACGCCCGAGGCGTCGCCAGGCAATGACACAAAGCAACCAAACGTGTCAGTCGCGCCGACGAGCGGTCGCGACCGCACCGATTTCCGTGATCCAGTCCTCACCGTACGCGGTGCCCGACCGGCAAACTGCCATCGAGGAACGCGCTCGCGTTCCGGAGAATCCGAATGTCGGCAGCCCGTCCGGAAATGCTGGTCCAGCCTGATGCGTATCTCGTCTCGAAAGGCGAGTCGCAGCTCGTTGCCGAGCTGACGGCGGCGCTGGCGGTGTGCGTCTACGACGACACGCAGCCGGTCGCGGGACTTCTGCATCTGCGCTATGTCGCGACCGACAACGACCAACCGCTCGATCTCACCGACAACACCCTGAGTTCCGACTTGCTGCTGATGGATCGCTTCTGCAAGGAACTGCGGGCGGGCGGCGGTCGCAAGCAGAGCTGGCGCGTGAGCATCTTCGGCCATACGCCGACCACGCCGGGCATGGCTGATCCCGCGGCCACCGTGATCGACCTGGCCAAGGCGTATTTCTCCGACGGCCGCCTGCCGGTGGAGTGCAAGGAAACCGTGCGGCCGCTCGGCCTCGTGGTGCGGCTCGATGCGCGCGAAGGCAGGATCTGGGTCAACGGCACGCCGGGCACCGCGAGCGGCGCGCGATTCGCGGCGCCTGCTGCGTAGAACTTCCTCTTCTTTGATTCTTCCTGTGGGGCCGGCTTCAGCCGGCCTTGCACTTGAAGAGCCGGCTGAAGCCGGCCCCACAGGAAGAGCTTCCTGTTTCTTTGCATCCGCCGGACGCGGCCGCGCTTGCAACTGCGACCGTCGTCGGTAGCCTGTCCCGGTCGCCTATAACAACGATGCCGGGTCATGGCCACCGACGCAGCTCCGCAGCCCTTCTATCGCACGCTGTATTTCCAGGTCCTCGTCGCCATTGCGATCGGCGTGCTGCTCGGGCACTACGCTCCGGAAGTCGGGGCGCAGATGCGGCCGCTGGGCGACGGCTTCATCAAGCTCGTGAAAATGATGATCGGCCCGATCATCTTCTGCACCGTCGTTTCCGGCATCGCCGGCATGGAGAGCATGAAGTCGGTCGGACGCACCGGCATGCTGGCGCTGCTGTATTTCGAGATCATGAGTACGGTCGCGCTCATCATCGGCCTGGTCGTCGTCAATGTCGTGAAGCCCGGCGCCGGCATGAACATCGACGTCTCGAAGATGCAGGTCGACGCGGCGGATGCCGGCAAACTCGCGGGCTACGAGCACGCGGCGCAGGAACAGAGCACCGTCGACTTCCTGATGAACGTGATCCCGACGACGGTCGTCGATGCCTTCGCGCGCGGCGAAATCCTGCAGATCCTGCTGTTCGCGCTGCTGTTCGGTTTCGCCCTGCACGCAGCGGGCGAACGGGCGCGGCTGGTCTACGAGTTCATCGAGCGCCTGTCGCAGGTGCTGTTCCGGATCATCGGCATGATCATGCGGCTGGCGCCCATCGGCGCCTTCGGCGCGATGGCCTTCACGATCGGCAAGTACGGTGTCGGCAAGCTGGGGGATCTGGCCTGGCTGATGATCTGTTTCTACGCCACCTGCCTGCTGTTCATTTTCGTCGTGCTCGGTGCAGTCACGCGTCTGCACGGTTTCGGCATCGGCAAGTTCGTGCGTTACATCCGCGAAGAACTGTTCATCGTGCTCGGTACCTCGTCGTCGGAATCGGTACTGCCGCGCATGATGACCAAGATGGAAAACGCCGGCTGCTCCAAGCCGGTCGTCGGCCTGGTCATCCCGACCGGCTATTCCTTCAATCTCGACGGCACGTCGATCTACCTCACCATGGCCGCCGTGTTCATCGCCCAGGCGACCAACACGCCCATGACCCTGCTGGATCAGCTCACCCTGCTGGCCGTGCTGCTGCTGACTTCCAAGGGCGCGGCCGGCGTCACGGGCAGCGGCTTCATCGTCCTGGCGGCGACTCTATCGGCCGTCGGTACACTCCCGGTCACCGCGCTGGCCCTTATTCTGGGCATCGACCGGTTCATGTCCGAGGCGCGCGCCCTGACGAACCTGGTGGGCAACGGAGTCGCGACCGTCGTCGTCGCGAAGTGGTGCGGCGAGCTGGATGAAAAAAAGCTGCAGCAGGAGCTCGACGGTCCCTGATACCTTGGCGGTCATGACGCTCACCTTCGACCCCGCGCGCACCGACGCCGACATCGCCGCCATTGCCGAGTTGGCCCGGACCATCTGGTACGAGTACTACGTGCCGCTGATCGGGCGCGATCAGGTCGATTACATGGTGGAAAAATTCCAGACCGCAGCGGCGATGCAGCAGCAGGTGCGCGAGGGTTACGCCTACTTCACAGTGCGGCGGGACGGTTCGCCCATCGGCTACACGGCGATCCGACCCGACAAGGACGGCAGCCTGTTCGTCAGCAAGTTCTACCTGCTCCGCGAGGCGCGCGGCGGCGGAACCGGCCGCGCCATCATGACGTTCATCGAGGAATGGGCGCGTCAGCGGGATCTGGGTCGGCTATGGCTGACAGTCAACAAGGGCAATCCGGCAGTCCAGGCGTACCAACGCCTCGGCTTTCGCATCGCCGCACCGATCGTGATGGACATCGGCGGTGGCTTCGTCATGGACGACTACCGGATGGAGAAGACGCTGATCCAGCAATAGCGCCAGAAATTGTGGGCAGGGCAGCACCCACGTTGGTCGGGTCCGGTCGGGAGCGAGCGACAGATGTGCGTCTGCGTCGCGTCTCATAGACTTCGACCGCAATGAGTGTCTCGATGAGCAACGGGCCGAGCGACGAAACCGCCGATGCACGCGGCGATCTTGCCATCTGGCTGGACGATTACACCGCCGGCCGGTGCGATCGTGCGCAGATGCAGGCTTCGTTCCTGGAGATCTGTCGCAGCAATCCGGAGGCGCCGTGGGATGCGCTGGCGCTGCTCGATCAGTACCAGCGGCGCGGCCGCGTCGATCCGGCGCTGGCGCGCACGCTGAAGAGCGATATCGCGCAGCTCGTCTTCGGCGTCGTCAATCAATCCGAAGACGAGGACGAAACAGCCTCGCGTCCGACGTCGCCCACGACGGATCCCGCGCCGGTGTCTGCGGACACCACGGGCACCCGCTGGCGCCGGATGGCCGCGGAGCAGGAGACGCAGGCCAGCCGGCCCGCCGCGGCATTCGTCGATCCCATGCAGTTCGTGCGGGAAGCGCCGCATTCGCGCCCGATGCCGCCCGTGCGTCATCCGGCGGCCGATGAGAGTGCGCCCGGCGGTGTGCTGCGCGATCGTTACGAACTGCTCACGATCCTCGGCCGCGGCAATGCGGGCACCGTCTACAAGGCGCTCGATCGGCATCGCGCGCATCTCGATCCTGCCGCGCAGTGCGTGGCGCTGCGCGTGCTCAAGCGCAATTACCGCGATCGCCCGCAGGCGCTCGGCGAACTCGAGCGCCAGTTTCATATGGCGCAGTCGCTGTCGCATCCCAACATCGTCAGCGTCTTCGATCTCGATCGCGACGGTCCGACGTACTTCCTGGTGATGGAACTGCTCGAAGGCGAACTGCTCTCCAGCCTGCTGCAACGTCTCGATCACCGGCCGATGCCGCGCGAACAGGCGCTCGCCATCCTCGGCAGCATCGGCGCCGGTCTCGCGCATGCGCATCGTCGCGGTGTGGTGCATTCGGATCTGCGGCCGGGCAACGTGATGATTGCGGCCAACGGCGAGGTCAAGCTGCTCGACACCGGCTTCGCGCGCCGCGAACAGGTCGACACGCATCGACCCGAACCCTGGATCGGCGATCCGGTCCTGGGCGGTCGCCAGCCCGCGGTCAATCTCGCGTATGCGAGCGAGGAACGCGTCAATGGCGAACCGGCGGAAGCGGGCGAAGACGTCTACAGTCTCGCGTGCATCGCGTATGAACTGCTGTCCGGACAGCATCCCTTCGGCGGACGCTCGGCGCCGCTGGCGCGCGCCCAGGGCCGGCCGCCGCAGCGCATCGCGGGATTGACCAGCAGACAATGGACGGCGCTGCAGACCGGACTCAAATGGTCGCGTGCCGAACGCAAGATCGACGTCGTCGAACTGATCGCGGCGCTCGGCTGCGCGGAAGTGCCGCAGCGGCTGATGCCGCCGCAGATGATCGTCGCGGCGCCGAAGCGGCGGAAGCTCGGCGGCCTGGGAATGGCGGCGCTGGTGCTGTTGCTCGCGGGCGGCGCGGCAGCGGCTTACTGGTTCAATCGCGATTCGCTGCCGCAGCTGGCAACGCCCACGGCGCCATCGCCGCCGGCGGGCGATGCCGAAGTCATCGCCGATCCGGCGCCATTGCCTGCTGCACAGCTGCCGGCTGAAGCCGGGGAACCTTCCGACACGCCGCCGGAGGCGATCGCCGCGGCGCCGGTCGAATCCTCCGCGACGAAACAGGGCGATCCGACGCCGGCACCCACGGCGCGACAGGAGCCCGCGCAGCAGCCTCCGAAGGCGGCCGAAGCCCCGGCGGGCCGCAGTACGATCGCCTTCGACAAGGACACCTTCGTTTCGACCGAAAGCGACGGCAGCGTGAAAGCCACGGTGAAGCGTTCGGGCAGTGCGGCAAAGGCGGTGACCTTCGAATGGCACCTGTTGCCGAACTCCGCCGAGGCGGGTAATGATTTCGCCGGCATCGGCCCGGGAACCGAGACGATTCCCGCTGGCGCACGCTCCGCGACCATCACCATTCCGCTGGTGTCCGACGCAGTGAAGGAAAGCACCGAACTGTTCCTGATCGAACTCTCCGATCCCGGCGACGGCGCCGAGATCGGCGAACAGTCGCGCGCCGCGATCATCATCGTCGACGACGATTGAGCGTGAACGTCCGACTCGCAGAGGGTGCCGTTCGCATCCGCGTCTCCCGCGGCGAATTCGATACGCTGCTGTCCTCGCGCGCGCTGACGCTCAACGTCGCGCTGCCGCGCAATCATGTGTTCCGCGTGAACGTCCGCCCCGCCGCGATCGGCGGCTGGTCGCTCGACAGCGATCCCACGGGACTGTGGCTCACCATCCCGCGCGCCGATCTGGAAACGTTGTCGCAGTCGCTGCCGAGCCGCGATGGGCTCGAACGTGCGTTCGAGCTGGCGAACGGCGGCAGCGTGGTGGTGAGTTTCGAGGTGGATGTGAAGGCGCGCCGGGCAGAATAAGGAAGAAATGGCCGCAAAAAGGCGCAAAGATCTCAAATCAGAGATTCCAGGCTCTGATTTTTGAGTCTCTTGCGCCTTTTTGCGGCCATTCTCTTTCTCTTCAGTTACTTCCCTCTGTTCTCCCTCGCGATCGCCCGATACCCGATATCGCGACGGAACTGGATGCCGTCCCAGTGGATGCGATCGACGAGGGCGTAGGCGTTCTGTTGGGATTCGCTCACTGATTCACCAAGACCGACGGCGCACAGGATGCGGCCGCCGTTGGTCATGACCTTGCCGTCGACGAGCTTCGTGCCCGCGTGAAAGACTTTCCCCGGCAATTGCGCCGCGGCGTCGAGTCCATGAATGACGTCGCCCTTGCGGTAATGGTCGGGATAACCGCCCGCAGCGAGCACGACGCCGACGGCGGCGCGTTCGTCCCATTCGGCCGCTACCTCAGCGAGCTTTCCCGCGAGTGCAGCTTCGCACAGGCCGGTGAGATCCGATTTCAGGCGCGCCATGATCGGCTGCGTTTCCGGATCGCCGAAGCGGCAATTGAATTCGAGCACGTTGGGCGTGCCGTCGGGTGCGATCATCAGGCCCGCATACAGAAAACCGCAGTAGGGCGTGCCGTCGCTGATCAAGCCGCGCACTGTCGGTTCCATCACTTCGCGCATGACTCGTGCGTGGATCTCGGGGGTCACGACGGGCGCGGGCGAGTAAGCGCCCATGCCGCCCGTGTTCGGACCCTGATCCGCATCGTCGCGGCGCTTGTGATCCTGCGAGGTGGCGAGCGGCAGGATGTCGGTGCCGCTGACGATGGCGATGAAGCTCGCTTCCTCGCCTTCGAGAAATTCTTCGACGACGACCTTGTCGCCCGCGGCGCCGAACTGACCCTCGAACATCGCCTGCGCGCTGCGCACGGCTTCTTCCTGGGTTTCGCAGATGATCACGCCCTTGCCGGCCGCGAGGCCGTCGGCCTTCACCACCAGCGGCGCGCGCTGCGCGCGAACCCAGGAGGGATCGAAACTGGATTTCGTGAACGTCGCGAACGCCGCTGTCGGAATGCCGTGGCGCGTGAGGAAGTCCTTGGTGAAGGCTTTCGAACCTTCGAGCTGCGCCGCCGCCTTGCGCGGCCCGAAGCACTTCAGTCCTGCCGATTCGAAGGCGTCGGTCACGCCGATGACCAGCGGTGCTTCGGGGCCGACGATGGTCAGGTCGATCTGTTCCTGCTTCGCGAATGCAACCAGCGCCGGAACATCGTCGGATGCGATATCGACGTTCTTCACGCGCGGTTCGAGCGCGGTGCCCGCATTGCCAGGGGCGACGAACACCGCAGCGACGCGAGGTGACTGCACAACTTTCCAGGCGAGGGCGTGTTCGCGGCCGCCGGAACCGATGATGAGGACTTTCATCGCGCTCTCCGCGCACCGGCGGCTGGCGACTGGCGACTGGCGGCTGGCCAGAATGTGAAGAGACGAGTTGGCATCGAATTTCCCTGCAGTGCGATCAATGGTACTGGCCCTCTCAGACAAGTCAGAACCGCAGTCTGGCCAGTCGCCAGCAGCCAGTTGCCCGCGGCTCGTTCAATGCCTGAAATGCCTCATCCCCGTGAACACCATCGCCATGCCGTGCTCGTCGGCGGCGGCGATGACTTCGTTGTCGCGGATCGAACCGCCGGGCTGGATCACGGCCTTGATGCCGAACTCTGCCGCGACATCGAGGCCGTCACGGAACGGGAAGAAGGCATCGGAGGCCATCGCGGCGCCCTGCACGACGAGGCCTTCGTCCTTCGCCTTCATCGCCGCGATGCGGCTCGACACGACGCGGCTCATCTGGCCGGCGCCGACGCCGAGCGTCATGCGATCGCGCACGTAGATGATGGCGTTCGACTTGACGTACTTGCACACGCGCCAGGCGAAGAGCAGATCGTCGAGTTCGGCGGCGGTGGGCTGGCGCTTCGTGACCACTTTCAGGTCGGCCTTCGCGACCATGCCTTCATCGCGCGTCTGCACCAGCAGGCCGCCGTTGACGCTGCGGTATTCATGACGCAGGTTGCTGGGCTTGAGGCCACCGGTCGACAGCACGCGCACGTTCTCCTTGCGCGCGCAGATTTCCAGGGCTTCGGCATCGACTTCCGGCGCAATGATCAGTTCGACGAACTGACGCTCGACGATGGCGCGCGCAACATTGGCGGTGAGCGGGCGATTGAACGCGATGATGCCGCCGAAAGCGGAGGTGGGATCGGTCTTGAATGCCTTGTCGTAAGCCGCGAGCGTGTCGGCGGCGATGGCGACGCCGCAGGGATTGGCGTGCTTGACGATGACGCAAGCCGGTTCGTCGAACTGGCGCACGCATTCGAAGGCCGTGTCGCCGTCGGCGATGTTGTTGTACGAAAGAACCTTGCCCTGCAGCTGGGTCGCGCTGCCGATGCTGGCGCCCTGGGCATCGGCGACGGTATAGAACGCGCCAGTCTGATGCGGGTTTTCGCCGTAGCGCAGGTCGATGCGCTTGCGGAAATGCAGGGCGAGCGACTGCGGGAATTCCGCGGAGGCGCTTTCGGTGACGCGGCCGAGGTAGCTGGCGACGGCGGAGTCGTAGCTCGCCGTATGTGCGAAAGCTTTCGCGGCGAGCCGCTTGCGCGTCTGTTCCGAGACGCCGCCGTCGGCGGTGAGCTCATCGAGGAGGACGCTGTAGTCGAGCGGATCGACGACGACGGCGACGCGATCGTGATTCTTGGCCGCCGCGCGCACCATCGCCGGGCCGCCGATGTCGATGTTTTCGATCGCGTCTTCGAAGGTGCAATCCGGCTTCGCGATCGTCGCCGCGAACGGATACAGGTTCACCACCAGCAGATCGATCGGATCGATGCCGTGCGTTTTCATTACGGCGTCGTCGACGTTGCGCCGCCCGAGCAATCCGCCGTGGATCTTCGGATGCAGCGTCTTGACCCGGCCATCCATGATTTCCGGAAAGCCCGTATGCGCCGAGACTTCGGTCACCGGCACGCCGTTCTTTTCCAGCAGCGAGGCCGTGCCACCCGTCGAAAGAATGACCACGCCGCGCTGGTGCAATGCGCGAGCAAAATCGACAAGGCCGTCCTTGTTGGAAACGCTGAGGAGGGCGCGGCGGATGGGTTGAGTCATGGTGAGATCAGGAGTGACACGAGTGACGAAAGTCACGGAAGTGACGAGGGTTCGGATGGAATTCGTACTGACCTACGTCACTTTCGTCACCCTCGTGACCATCGTCACCGGCTCGCGAACATCAGTTCGCGAGCCCATACGTCTTCAGCTTCTTGCGCAGCGTGCCGCGATTGATGCCGAGAATGTCCGCAGCGCGGCTCTGGTTGCCTGCCGCGTAATCCAGCACGGCGCGGAACAGCGGTTCTTCAACCTCGCGCAGCACGAGATCGTACAGCTGACCCGGCTTGTGACCGTTCAGCGACTCGAAGTAGGAGTTCAGGGCTTCCGCAGTCATCGTGCGCAGCGGCACTGCGCGGGAAGCGGCGGGTCGGACAATCGGCTCTCTGCGAGCTCTCGTTTTTTTCTTCGGCGCCATGGGCTCTCCGCCAATTCGTTCCAGGATCTGCGGGCATCAAGCCGCGTCGTTCAACTTCTCCTGGGCATCGGCAAGCGCATCGAAATACGCCCGGGCCTGATCGAGTTGTGATCGCGCGTCTGTTGCCTGCATCAAGGCATGTCGCAGGGCATGCGCACTCGCGCGGCCCTTGGCATACCAATCAATGTGTTTGCGCGCGACCCGGACTCCGACGTCTTCCCCATAGAAAGCATGCAGGTCGCGCAAATGGGTGAGCATGATATCACGTACTTCCGCGATGGAAGGCTCGTTGCTGACGATGCCGTCGCGCAAATACGTTTCGATCTCGCGAAAAATCCACGGACGGCCTTGTGCGCTGCGTCCGATCATCAGGCCGTCTGCGCCCGTTTGTTCAAGTACAAGCTTCGCCTTGTGCGGCGAGTCGATGTCGCCATTGGCAAAAATCGGAATCGCAACGCTTTGTTTGACGGCGCGGATCGTTTCGTACTCGGCATTTCCCTGATACATGCACGCGCGCGTTCTGCCGTGGACCGCCAGCGCCTGAATGCCGATGTCCTGCGCCATGCGGGCAATGGCGACTGCATTGCGCGTCGTCGCGTCCCAGCCGGTGCGCATCTTCAGCGTGACCGGCACATCGACTGCCTTGACAACGGTTTCGAGGATCTGGCGCACCAGCGGCTCATCCCGCATCAACGCGGAGCCCGCAGCCTTGTTGCAGACCTTCTTGGCCGGACAACCCATGTTGATGTCGATGATCTGCGCGCCGGCATCGACATTGCGCTGCGCGGCTTCGACCATCATTTCCGGATCGCCGCCGGCGATCTGTACGACGCGCGGTTCGGACTCGCCGCTGTGATCCATGCGCCGTCGCGATTTCTCGGTGTGCCATAAACGCACATCGGAAGTCAGCATTTCTCCCGCAGCAATTCCCGCTCCCATGCGCCGGCACAACAACCGGAACGGCAGATCCGTCACGCCGGCCATGGGCGCGAGCGCGAGGTTGTTCGGGAGCTGGTAGGGGCCGATGCGCATGGAGGCAGCTTACCTACTGCGGTACTTCCGACGCACACACCACCGCATTCGTCCTGCTCCGCAGGCAGATGTCGAAGCGGAAGCCTTCGGCGTCGGGACCGGGATCCACGATGGTGATCGTGGCGTTCGTCGGCTGGCCGGGCGGCAGCAGGCGGTTGGTCGGCGTGCCGGGGTCGAGATATTCCGCCGGCTCGAATTCGCGGGCGCGGACCTGGTCGCCCCAGCGGTCTTCCAGCATCAGCTTCAGCAAGGGATAAGGCTGCGGGAAGCCGGCCCGATTCGTGACGCTCGCCCGCACCTTGAGCGTGCCCGGCTGCGAGGCGTCGGAGACGACGCCCCACTGCTTCACTTCGTACGCATGCAATTGCCAGTCGGGCGTCAGCTGGATGCCGAAGGTTTCGTAGATACGCACGACGAGCGGCCCGAGCGTCGGATTGCGGGCGAAATCCGCACGATAGTGATGGACGAACTGGGCCAGCAGCGCCAGCACGAGCGGTGCGGCGAGAATGCTCCATAGCAGTGGCGTACGCGTCGCGCCCGATCGCCCGGCGAGCGCGTGCAGTTCCTCGTCCGACGTCGATTCTTCCAGTACGCGTTGCCGTCCCGACGCGAGGCGCCGCGCAAAGCGTTGCTGCTCGGATTCGTCGGCGGGCGGCGCCGAAATCCCTTCTTCGTCGACCTCTTCGACCGCCTCGAATTCGTCGATGTCTGCGTCGTGTTCGGAAACCTCGATACCGTCGTCAGCCGGCGGTTCGTCGAGGATTTCCTCGTCCACCTCGTCGAGGTCGACCCATTCCTCCGTGACTTCCTGGCGGATCTGCGGATCTTCCGGATCGTCCATCACGCGATAGGTGCCGGTGATTTCGATGTGCCGGCCTTCGAGCGTGATGTCTTCCTGCGCCGGCGGTTCGTCGACTTCGATGGCGGCGGCAGGCGGCTCCGGCTTCACGTAGCGGCCGGAACTGGTCTCTTCGACTTCGTTCTCTTCGATCAGCCGTGCCAGCGCATCGAACTGCGTGTGGCAGCGCCCGCACCGCACCTGACCATGCGCGACGCGCAGGATTTCGCTGGTGATGCGAAATATGGTCTGGCAACTGGGGCACTGGGTCAGCAAGCGCGGTCCTTTCGAATGCCGTCGATGCGTGCCCAACCGTCGTGCACGCTTACGGGGGCGATATCAAACCATGGTGTGTAGTGCGTCGCCACCCGTTCGGCTTGCTCGGTCAACAGGCCGGACAGCACGATGCGGCCGCCGGGTTTGACGAGCGAAGCCAGCGTTGCGGCGAGCGTCGTGAGCGGTTCGGCAAGGATGTTGGCCAGCACGACGTCTGCCGGTTCCGCGGCCATCTCTGCCACCGTGCAGACCGCGAGGCGCTCGGCGACTTCGTTGCGAGCCGCGTTGTCGCGCGTGGCGATCACTGCCTGCGGATCGATGTCGACGCCCAGGGCAGAACGTGCGCCGAGTTTCAGGGCGGCAATCGCCAGGATGCCGGAGCCGCAGCCGTAGTCGATCACCGTTCTGTCGCGAAGCTCCGCGCCATCGAGCCAGGTGAGGCATAGCGCCGTGGTGGGATGTGTGCCGGTGCCGAAGGCGAGGCCGGGATCGAGGTCCAGGAAAACGGGTGCGAGAGGCGCGCGTTCTTCCCCTCCTCCGCTTGCGGGGGAGGGCAGGGTGGGGGCTGTCTCCAGTTGTTCCGGTCGCATCCCCGCCGGGCAGATCCACAGTCGCCGGCCGAAGCGCATCGGCCGGAAGTCCTTGAGCCACTCGCGTTCCCAGGGCCGGTCGTCGAGCGTTTCGAACTGCAGCGCCGGCAGACGCGCTCCCAGTTGCGATCGCAACAGCGCTTCGATGACCAGCGGATCGGCGCCGGCATCGAACAGCGCCTTGATCCTGACGCTCGGCCACAGCGGCGTCGTGCCCGGCGCCGGCTCCAGCACCGGATTGTCTGCCGCGTCCTCGAGCGTGAGAGACACGGCGCCGGCGGCGAGCAGCGCGTCTTCGAAAGGCTCGGGATCGGCCGAGCCGACGGGGAAGGTGAGTTGGAGAAAGGGCATGGTGACTGTCGTCACCGTCGTCACTTGATGCCGAGTCTCCGCTCCAGATAGTGAATATCCAGTCCGCCGGCCTTGAACGCCGCGTGATTGAAGATTTCCTGGTGCAGCGGGATGTTGGTCTTGATGCCTTCGATCACCATCTCCGACAGCGCGTTCTTCATGCGCGCAATGGCGGTATCGCGGTCTTCGCCGTAGGCGATCACCTTGCCGATCATCGAGTCGTAGAACGGCGGTACGACATAGCCGCTGTACAGATGGCTGTCGACGCGGATGCCGGGACCGCCGGGCGGATGGAACAGCTTCACCGGGCCGGGCGAAGGAATGAATCCTTTCGGATCTTCGGCGTTGATGCGGCATTCGATCGCGTGGCCGCGGATCTGGATGTCGTTCTGGGTCCAGGGCAGCTGTTCGCCGGCGGCGATGCGCAACTGCGCCTTCACGATGTCGATGCCCGTGATGAGTTCCGACACCGGATGCTCGACCTGCACGCGCGTGTTCATTTCGATGAAATAGAACTCGCCGTCCTGGTAGAGGAATTCCAGCGTGCCCGCGCCGCGATAACCGACGTCGCGGCAGGCGGCGATGCAGCGATCGCCGATCGCCTTGCGCTGCTTCGGGGTGATGCCGGGCGCAGGCGCTTCCTCGATGACCTTCTGGTGGCGGCGCTGCAGCGAGCAGTCGCGCTCGCCCAGGTGAATGACGTTGCCGTAGTGATCGGCCAGCACCTGGATCTCGATGTGGCGCGGCTTTTCGAGGAACTTCTCCATGTAGACCTCGGGGTTGCCGAAGGCCGCCAGGGCTTCCGCCTGCGTCACATTGATGGCATTGAGCAGCGTCGCATCGCTGTGCACGACGCGCATGCCGCGGCCACCGCCGCCGCCCGACGCCTTGATGATCACCGGGTAGCCGATCTCGCGCGCGATACGGAAAGTTTCATCGTTGTCCGTGCCGATCGGGCCGTCCGATCCCGGCACGCACGGCACGCCGGCCGCCTTCATCACGCGGATCGCCGACACCTTGTCGCCCATCATGCGGATCGTTTCCGGCTTCGGGCCGACGAAGATGAAACCGCTCTTCTCGACGCGCTCGGCGAAATCCGCATTCTCGGAAAGGAAGCCATAGCCCGGATGGATCGCCACCGAGTCGGTCACTTCCGCGGCGCTGATGATCGCCGGCATGTTGAGATAGCTTTCTTTCGACGCCGGCGGCCCGATGCAGACGGACTCGTCCGCGAGCAGCACGTGCTTCTGGTTGAAATCGGCGGTCGAATGCACGGCCACCGTCTTGATGCCGAGTTCGCGGCACGCGCGCAGGATGCGAAGCGCGATTTCGCCGCGATTGGCGATGACGACTTTTTCAAGCATGGGTGTGAGATCTTTTAAGAGTTCACACGGAGTTCACGGAGTTCACGGAGTTTTCCGATGAGGGGAAGGCCTCTCTTGCGGTTCTGCCGTTTCGACTCCGTGATCTCCGTGAACTCCGTGTGAAATTCTTCGGCTCTTACTCGATGATGAAGAGAGGCTGGCCGAACTCGACCGGCTCGCCGTTCTTCACCAGCACGGCCGTCACCTTGCCGGCCTTGTCGGACTCGATCTGGTTCATCATCTTCATGGCTTCGATGATGCAGAGCGTGTCGCCGACGTTCACTTCGCTGCCGATGTCGACGAACGACTTGGCGCCGGGCGTGGGAGCCGAATAGAACGTGCCCACCATCGGCGCCGTCACGGTGTGGTCATTGCGCGCGGCGACGGCCGGCGCGGCGGCTGCAACGGGAGCGACTGCGGGTGCAGCGATCGGCGCAGCAGCCGGCGCGGCTGCGTAGTGCACCACCGGTGCAGCGGCGCCGCCGCCCGGGGGATAGCGGCTGATGCGTACCGACTCTTCCCCTTCGCTGATCTCGATTTCTGCGATGCCCGATTCTTCGAGCAGTTCGATGAGTTTCTTTACCTTGCGGATATCCATGCGATGTCCTCTTTGTTCTTTTCCTATTTGCGGCTGTGGGCGGCGAGGTGATGAGCTGCGGCGCGCAGCGCCAGCTCGTACCCGAAAGCACCCAGTCCGGTGATGGTGCCGACAGCAATGTCGGAGAAATACGAGTGATGCCGGAAGGCCTCCCTCGCGTGAACGTTGCTCAGGTGCACTTCGATGAAGGGAATCTTCACGCCCAGCAGGGCATCGCGCAGGGCGATGCTGGTGTGGGTCAGTGCAGCCGGATTGAAAATGATGAAGGCGACATGCGTGCCCGGCGCTTCATGGATCTGGCCGATCAGTTCCGCTTCCGAATTGCTCTGGAAGGCGGACAGGTGATGGCCGGATTCCGCGGCGATCTGGGTCATCCGGGCCGTGATCTGGTCCAGGGTGACCGCCCCATAGAGGCCCGGCTCGCGCGTACCGAGCAGGTTCAGATTCGGGCCATTGAGGAGCAAAAGGTGGGCCATAAGCCGTGTGTCGAGCGGGCTCGTCAGGTCACTTAGCCGGAGATGGCGGCGATTTGTATCAGTTTTCTGTCGCTTTAGCGATGCTTTCGCGGCAAAGGCAGGCGTTGCCGGGCGACAGGGCCGGGGTTCAGCCCTCGGCCGGCTTGATCTCGTCCAGTTGGTCGGCGGCAACGGTGCGGGCCGCGGCGGGGGTGAGTTCGCCGCTGTTTACCCGCTTCACGGCATCGATCATGACGGCCGACTGGGGCTTCGTCAGCTCCCCGAGATGGGTCAGGACGATGCGGCCCTGATTGTCGGTGAAGACGGTGAAGGGAAAGCCGATCGACCCCATGCCGAAGCTGTTGACCGCGTCGAGGCCGTCCTGCTCGCCGATCAGGATCGGGTAGTCGATCCCGATCTCGGTCGCGTACTTGAGCACGTCATCGCGGAAATCCACCGCGACGCCCACGACCTGGAAGCCCTCCGCTTCATGCGCCTTGTTGATCTCGCGCAGCAGCGGGATTTCGCGGCGGCACGGCGCACACCAGGTGGCCCAGAAGTTCACGATCATCGATTTGCCGGTCCACGAGCGGATCGACCTCGGGGTGCCTTCGCGATCCTCCAGCGTGAAATCGGGCAGATCGGTGGGGATTTTCGCTTCCGCAGGTTCAGGCGCTGCCGCGGTCACCGGCGCAGCTTCCGGCACGACCTGCGGGGCGATGCCATAGCGATAGATGGCGAACCCGGCGGCGGCGGCCACGACCGCAACGGCGACATAGACGACTGCTTTCACGCGGAACCTCGGCGGAGAGAGGAGACGAGAGCCGTATAAAAGAGGAAAAAAAGAAAAGGAAAATTCGCTGCTCGGAAAGCAGGGATTTTCGAGTATTTCTTTTATGCCTCTTTTTATTGCGGCTCCCGCTTCTGAACGGACTAACCGGCCGCGAAGGCCGCCACGACATGGTCGCGGAAACGCTCGGCGGGGGTGAATCCTACCAGCCGGAAGTTCCTGCGTTCGACTCCCGCGGACGTGAAGAAGGCGATGGTCGGCGGGCCGAAGATCTCGAAACGGGCCAGCAGCGCCTTGTCGTCTTCGTCGTTGGCGGTGATGTCGGCCTGCAGCAGCACGGCGCCGCTCAGGGCCGCCTGCACGCCGGCGTCGGTGAAGGTGTATTTCTCCATTTCCTTGCAGGCGACGCACCAGTCCGCATAGAAATCGAGCATCACGGGCTTGCCGGCTGCAGTGGCGGCAGCGACTTCGCGATCGAGATCGGCGACGGACTTGATGCGTTGAAAAGCGAGGCCGTGATCTGCCTGCGCAGCCAGCGTCGTTCCGCCGCCGAGGCGCAGATTCCCCAGCGGCTGCAGCGGATCGTGATTACCGGAGGCGGCGCCGATCAACAGCAGGATGCCGTAGACCAGTGCCATGAGCCCGACGGCGCGCACGGGCGAGGCGATCGGTTGGCCGCTGCGGCCCTTGAGCGAAAAGATCCAGAAACCGGCGATGCCGGCGAGCGCCGACCACAGCAGCATCGTGAATGCATCCGGCAGCAGCGGCTGCGCGAGATAGATCGCAACGCCGAGGAACAGCACGCCGAAGAGCTGCTTGACCGTGTCCATCCACGGCCCCGCCTTCGGCAGCAGCGTTCCTGCCGAGGCGCCGACGATCAGCAACGGCACGCCCATGCCGAGTCCCGTCGCGTACAGCGCCGCGGCACCGCGCAGGATCTGGCGCGACTGGCTGATCACCGACAGCGCCGCGATGATGGCCGGCGCAACGCACGCCGTGACGACCAGCGCCGACAGCGCCCCCATGATGAACGTGCCGATGTAGGTGCCCGACTTCTGCTGGTTGCTGACGTCGGTGAGACGGGTCTGTAGCGCCGCCGGCATCTGCAGCGTGTAGGCACCGAACATCGCGAACGCCAGCGCCACGAACAGCAGCACCATCAGCGTGATGATCCAGGGCTGCTGGAAGAACGCCTGGGGCGCCTGCTTGAAGGCGAGCACGAAGATCGCGCCGGCCGCGGCGTAGGTCAGCGCCATGCCCTGCACGTAGGTGAAGGCGAGGGCGAAGCTGCGTTTGCGGGTCACGTTCTCGCCCTGGCCGACGATGATGCCGGACAGGATCGGGATCATCGGCAGTACGCAAGGTGTCAGCGACAGCAGCAGCCCGGCGCCGAAGAACGTCAGCAGTGCGTACATGAGATTGTCGCCCTGCAGTGCCGAGGCCAGACGATCCTGCTCCGCCACCAGCGGCGCGCCCGCCGAAGGCTTTTCCACCGCTGCAGGCAGCGTGGTGGCGGCGTCGGTCGGCAGCAACTCCACCGCGACCGTCTTGGTGATCGGGTTGTAGCAGAGCCCGCCCTCGGCGCAGCCCTGATAGGTGACATTGAGTGTGAGTGTTCCCGTCGACCCCGCTGCCCGCGCGATGGGCAGGCTGGCTTCGAGCACCTCGTGATAGACCTCGGTATCGCCGAAGAACTCGTCGTGCTTCGGATCGCCCTGCGGCAACTGCAACTGGCCGAGTTGCACGTTCGACGTATCGCTGGTGACCGAGATGCGGTGCTTATAGAGGTAGTAGCCGTCGGCGATGATCCAGGTGAGCGCCACCGAGTCGGGCCGTTCCATGCCCGCGCCGAAGCGGAACGCCTGGTCGGGCGGCAGGAATTCGTCGTTGGATGCCTTTGGTTTGAGGAAGGATTTCAGATCCGCGCCGCCTGCGGCCGCAGCCGGCACGACGACTTCGGTCTTCCATTTCAGCGGCGGATAGCAGAGCCCCGCATCCGCGCAGCCCTGCAGTTTCAGTTCGACGGCGAGCTTGTCCGGTCGTCCTGAGTGGAAGGTGAGCGGTACGGGGACATCGACCTTGCCGCGATAGATCTCCTGCTCGCCGAAGTATTCGTCGCTGTGCGCCTCGCCCTTGGGCCAGAGGGGCTCGCCGCTCTGCACGGTCGACATCGTCGAGGCTACGCCCATCTTCTTCTTGTAGAGGTAGTAGCCCTTCTCGATGGTCCAGCTGACGATGAGCTGATCGTTCTCGATCCGGGTCGTGTACTTGTAGGCGTCCTCGGGGCGCAGGAAGTCGTCCTTTGCAAAGGATGGCCCGGTGATCGCCAATGCCAGCAGCATCAATCCGGTTCTGGCCAGTTGCCAGCCGCCAGTCGCCAGTCGGCCTGTCTTCATCTTCCGTCCTTATCCGTAACGCCCTGTCGGACCCACTCCAGATATCGTTCGTTCCCGCCGCTCACGGGCAGGATCAGCCATTCTGGAAGCTCATAGGGGTGCAGGGCCTTGAGCCGCGCCTCAAGTTCGCCAACCCGTCCCGCCGTGGTCTTGATGACCAGAAGCACCTCGGGATCGTCCTGAAGCTCGTCCTGCCAGACATAAGTCGACCGCACGCCTTCGATGCGATTGACGCAGGTGGCCAGCCGTTCGGTGACCAGCGTCTCGGCCAGCCGTTGCGCCGTGGCGGCGTCGGGACAGGTCGAAAGCACCACAATTACTTGATCGGTCATGGATTTAGTGCCATCGCCGGGGCCGCGAGGATAGCGGTGCGATCCCGCGGGTGTCACCCACGTCCCATGGAAACTCGGCTTGAAATTAAAAAGTCGCCCCCTATGATTAGCAGCCGCCAAGGGTGAGTGCTAACGCCGGTTCCGACGGGGCCGCCACCCGAGCGAATCCCGATTCGTTTCCTATCCATCAAGACCTTAATTCGAGGTTTGAGTTATGGCTGACAAGCTGAAGATTCGTCCATTGCACGATCGCGTGATCATCAAGCGTCTCGACGAGGAGCGCACCTCCCCGGGCGGCATCGTGATCCCTGACTCCGCGACCGAGAAGCCCATCAAGGGCAAGGTCATCGCCGTGGGCAAGGGCAAGATCCTCGAAGACGGCAATGTTCGTCCGCTCGACGTCAAGGTCGGCGACAACATCCTGTTCGGCAAGTACAGCGGCACGGAAGTGAAGGTCGACGGCGAAGAGCTTCTCGTCATGCGCGAAGAAGACGTGATGGCCGTCATCGAGAAGTAATCGCTTCTCCTTCCATCGCACAGAATTTTCTGAATCAGAGGTTGAACTCAAATGGCTGCTAAAGAAGTACGTTTCAGCGATGACGCCCGCGCGCGCATGCTCAAGGGTGTGAACATCCTGGCAAACGCCGTCAAGGCGACGCTCGGCCCCAAGGGCCGCAATGCGGTGCTCGAGAAGAGCTTCGGCGCCCCCACCGTCACGAAGGACGGTGTGTCGGTCGCGAAGGAAATCGAGCTCAAGGACAAGTTCGAAAACATGGGCGCGCAGATGGTGAAGGAAGTTGCTTCCAACACCTCTGACGAAGCCGGCGACGGTACGACCACCGCCACCGTGCTCGCCCAGGCCATCGTCCGTGAAGGCCTGAAGGCTGTCGCCGCTGGCGCCAACCCGATGGACCTGAAGCGCGGCATCGACGCCGGCGTCGCCGCCGCCGTCGAAGAGCTGAAGAAGCTCTCCAAGCCCTGCAAGGACCAGAAGGCCATCGCGCAGGTCGGCACGATCTCCGCGAACTCGGATGAATCGATCGGCAAGACCATCGCCGACGCGATGGAAAAGGTCGGCAAGGCCGGCGTGATCACCGTTGAAGAAGGCTCGGGCCTGCAGAACGAACTCGACGTCGTCGAGGGCATGCAGTTCGACCGCGGCTACCTCTCGCCGTATTTCATCAACAACCAGCAGGCGCAGACCTCGGAGCACGACAACCCGTACATCCTCCTGTACGAGAAGAAGATCTCCAACGTCCGCGAAATGCTGCCGCTGCTCGAAGGCATCGCGAAGGCCGGCCGTCCGCTGCTGATCGTCGCTGAAGACGTCGAAGGCGAAGCCCTGGCAACGCTGGTCGTCAACACGATCCGTGGCATCGTCAAGGTGGCTGCCGTCAAGGCGCCGGGCTTCGGCGATCGCCGCAAGGCCATGCTGCAGGACATCGCGATCCTCACCGGCGGCACCGTAATTTCTGATGAGGTCGGATTGTCGCTCGAAAAGGCGACGCTGAACGACCTCGGCGAAGCCAAGAAGATCGTCGTCGAGAAGGAAAACAGCACCATCATCGACGGCAAGGGCAAGAGCTCGGAGATCAAGGCCCGCATCGAGCAGATCAACCAGCAGATCAAGGACGCGACGTCCGACTACGACAAGGAAAAGCTGCAGGAACGCGTTGCGAAGCTCTCCGGCGGTGTTGCCGTGATCAAGGTCGGCGCTGCCACCGAAATCGAAATGAAGGAAAAGAAGGCCCGCGTCGAAGACGCGCTGCACGCAACCCGTGCCGCCGTTGAAGAAGGCGTGGTCCCTGGCGGTGGCGTTGCCCTGATCCGCGCTCAGAAGGCCGTCGAGAAGCTCGAAGCCAAGAACGAAGATCAGCAGTTCGGCATCCGCATCCTGTCGCGTTCGATCGAAGAGCCGCTGCGCCAGATCGTCACGAACGCCGGCGAAGACGCCGCGGTCGTGCTGGCGAAGGTGAAGGAAGGCAAGGGCACGTACGGCTACAACGCTGCAACCAGCGAGTACGGCGACATGCTCGAGCTCGGCATCCTGGATCCGACCAAGGTCACGCGCCTGGCACTGCAGAACGCAGCGTCGGTCGCCGGCCTGCTCCTGACGACCGAGGTGATGATCGCCGAGGCGCCGAAGGAAGAAGCCGACCACGCTCATGGCGCCCCGGGCGGCATGGGTGGAATGGGCGGAATGGATATGTAATTCAGGCCAACGGGCCTGCCGGCAAACTGGCCTGCTGGCCAGAGCCGGAAAAGAGCTGGAAGCTCCGGAAAGCCCCGCGCAAGCGGGGCTTTCTTTTTGGCGTCTCGGTCTTGTCTGGAACGAAGCGCGACCACTAAACTAAGGTTAGTTCACAGCCGCAGCCGTACCCTCATGAGCAGCACCGTCAACATCCATGAAGCCAAGACGCACCTGTCGCGCATCGTCGACGACGTTGCAGCAGGGGCGGAGGTCATCATTGCCAAGGCGGGCAAGCCCATGGCGCGTCTTTCTCCTATTCAAGGCATCGTTCGACCCAAGAAATTCGGCCTGCTGAAGGGCAAGCTGAAGATTCCCGAGGATTTCAACGCGCCGCTGAGCGACGACGAACTGTCGGCGTTCGACGGGCGCTGACAATGCGCCTGCTGCTTGATACGCATCTACTGCTCTGGGCGCTCGCACAGCCAGACAGGCTCTCTGCAGCAACCCGCAAGCAAATCTCCGCAGCCGAGGTCTATGTCAGCGCTGCGTCGATCTGGGAGATAAGCATCAAGGTCGGACTGGGAAAGCTCGACGCTGACCCAGATCAGATTCTTGAGGCGATTGAGCCTGCTGGCTTCATGCTGTTGCCCATCACCGCCGAGCACGCCGTCAAAGTCGCGAAACTCCCTGCATTGCACAAGGATCCATTCGATCGCATGCTGGCCGCACAGGCTTCGGTCGAGCCGATGATCCTGCTGACGAACGATGAAGCATTGCGCGGCTATGGATCGTTTGTGACGATCGTCTGATGACCCGGGAACGCCGCGCCATCTGATGGAAACTTCCGCAGCATTCTTCGCGGACCAGCGGCTGCACTTCTTCCGCCCGCTCACCGGCAAGTACCGCGAGCAGGTGATGGCCTGTCTGCGCGCGCTGTATGCGCGCCTCTACAGCTCGCTAGCCGACTACAGCCGCATCGTGCAGCGCGATCTGGTGATGGAAGTGTTCCAGGAAGCGATCACCCGCACGCCCGTGCTGGATGCGTCGGAGGACGACACGGTGCTGCCGGTGCGCGGCGACCGCGAACAGGCTGGCTGGATGCTGAACCTGCTGCTCGAATACGGCTGGCTCGAACGCCACGTCGACGAAGTGACGCTGACCAGCACCTATGCGTTTTCGCGCATCGGCCGGCTGTTCACGCAGCCGATGCACGAGCTGGAGGGCGGGCGGTTCCGTACGCGTCATCGCAATACCCGAAACACCTGCAACGCGCTGCGTTCCTTTCTCGACAAGCCCGAACACGAGGCATCCAACCTGCTCGACGCCTACGAATACTCCGAACGCATCGTCTCGGATTTTTCCGACGTCATCGCCGAACTCGAAGAGCGCAAGCGCGAGCTGATCCGCGACGTCGAGGCGCAGCAGCTCGTGCAGCGCGCCTCGGACGAATTCTTCGATTTCATGGAAAAGCGCTTCATGCCCGACCTCGCGGTGCGCTTTTCCGAAGACAGCGTCATCAAGTATCGCGAGGAACTGGACGGACTGTTGCGCCGCGCGCGGGCGCAGCGCCGCGACACCAAGGCCAATGTCGAGCGCGAGCTGCGCCGTATTGCGCCCGAACTCGTGACCGGTCCGCGCGATTCCGTCTACGTGCAGGTGCTGAACCAGATCGAGAACCGCCTGCACAGCGCGGCCGACACCATGCTGCCGGCGCTGCGCAACTCTCTGCATGGCTTCACTCGACGCGCCGACATCCTGCTGCGGCAGTTGAGCTTCTCCGAAGCCAGCCAGCACCTGCTGCTGGATGCCTTCGATGAGTTGTCGAAGCAGACGCCGGAACAGCAGGAGCAGGCGTTCGCCGCCGCCGCCGAGCACATGGCGGTGCTGGAAGTCGGCTTCGTCGATCCCGATCGCCTGCGGCTCCACAACGCCGAACGCCGCCGCGTCATCGATCGCAGCATCGAATCCGTGCAGGACGATCCGCAGGCGCGGCGCCGGCTGTTCATCGAGCAGGCGCTGGAGCGCGCCTTCGCCGTGAACAATCGCGAGCTGTACGGCTACCTGGTCGATTCGCTGGCCGGCGGCCACGAAGTGCGCACGGCCAGCCTGCCGGTGCGCGATGCGCGCGAATTGCTGTATGCGGCCCATGCCATCGAGGCCGGCGCCTCCGGCTGGGGCGCGAACGCGGGCTATCGTTTCGAAGTCGTCGAAACCGGCCGGCGCCTGCGCACGGAGTACTACGACGCCATGGACGAGTTCGTCATTCGCGTGATCGAGGAACGACCGACCGCATGAACCTGCAGAGCTACATCGAAGACCGCCTCGGAGCGAGCGCCATCAGCGTCGATCAGCTGCAGGAGCTGCTGGTGCGCCTGCTCAACTACGGCGTGCTGGTGCGTGACGACTCGCAGACCGTGCGCGACCTCTACGATCGCTTCGTGCGCATCGAAGAGCTGGTCACGGAAATCCTGGCGCTGCAGGCGATCCAGGTGCATCACGACCGGCGCTTCGAATACGTGCGCCTGTATCCGCCCGGCAGCCGCACGCCCGGCATGGACTTCGCCGAAGAGCACGCCTTCGGCGGCAGCCTGCGCGCGCTGCTCACGCAGAACGAAGTCGCCGTCGTGCTGGTGCTGCGTGCGCAGTACGACAAAGCCGTGCGCGAGGGCAAGATCGACGAGCACGGCTATGCCGCCGAACCGCTCGAAGCCATCAGCCTCGCGATGAAGAAGTGGCTGAATCGCAGCATGCCGGAGCGACTGTCAGACCGGCGTGAGGTGTTCAAGCGGCTGCGCAAGCTGCGACTGATCGACTATCGCGACGAGGAGGACCTGGAGCAGGTCGAAGCCTGGATCCGCATTCATCCGATGATCGTCGACTTCGTCGGCACCGAGGCCATCCAGGCGTTGCAGCCGCCGGCCGCCGAGAACGGAGCAGCGCGTGTTTCTTAAGACGCTCGTCCTGATCAACTGGGGCAACATTCCCAACGGCGAATTCGCCATGGGGCCGATCAACCTGTTCTCGGGCGCGAACGGCTCGGGCAAGACGACGGCTGCCGATGCGCTGCAGACCCTGATGACGGCGGCGCACGAGAACCTGTTCCACTACAACCCCGGCCAGGAGGAGACGACGCAGCGCGGCCGCGGCGGCAAGCGCGTGCGCACGCTCGCGTCCTACATTCTCGGCTGCGATGACGGCAGCTACGCGAGAACGCAGCCGACGGATGGCTACATCGCCGCCGTGTTCCATCCGACGCAGGGCGAGTCCGCCGAACCGTTCACTGCGGTCATCGCGGTGCGGGCGTGGCTCGATGCCTCGGGCAAGCAGCCGCTGGCCCGCGAAGACCAGATCGCGTTCTTCGTGCTGCCGGGCATCGAACTGGGGCTGGATGCGTTCGTCGCGAAACAGCAGGTCGCGCTGCTGGACGACATCGAAAAGTCGCTGATCACGCGCTTCGGCAAGAAATCCGTCGAACGCTACGACCAGAAGCGCGCCTACCTGCGCCGGCTGTATGCGGCGCTGCGCGGCAAGAAGGATTCCGTCGCCGAACGCGAAGCGATGGCGGCGGCCCGCGCGTTCTCGCGCTTCATGGCCTACAAGCCGGTCAGCAGCATCACGCAGTTCGTCGCTGACGAAGTTCTCGAACGCAAGGATCTCGGCGAAGCCGTGCGTTCGGTGTCGAGCCAGCTCAAGACCATTCACGACATGGAGCGCGAAGCGCAGGCCTACAAGGAAAGCGCGGCACTGCTGGAGCAGGCGGGGCACCACGCGCAGTCCTACATCGAAGGCTGGATCGAGCGCGTGACGCTCGACTATTCGCTGGCGCAGGCCGATTACCGGCAGCGTCAGGAGCACTATCTGAAAGCGCGCAGCGAGCGCGATGCGGTGACGCGCCAGGTCAAGGACAACATCGACGAACTCGCCGCGATCGAACAGCAGCGTGAACAGGTGCACAGCGCGGTGGTACGACTGGAGGCGCAGCGCGAGAACGTCGAGCCGCTGCGGCGCAAGGATCAGCTGGAGCGCGACCAGAAATCGCTGACGGGAAAACTGACGGAAACCGTGCGCGAACTGCTCGGTCAGGACCAGCAGCTGCAGCGCAACCTGCAGGCGGCGCGCAGCCTCGCGCAATTGCTCGCGTCGCCGTCGCTGCTGGCGGAGCTGCCGCATCTCGCCGACATGCAGGGCCGGCGTCTGGTCGAGCAGGCGCGTTCGTTCGACAAGGTCGGCGACGTCGATCTGTCGAGCTTCCTGCAGAAGGATCTGACCGGCGACCTGACGATGCTGGAACAGCACCTGCAGCTCGCACGCAATGCGCAGCGCGCGCACAACGAACTCGCGGATCACTGGCGTCTGGCGCAGCCGGACCAGCTCACGCGGCGCGATCAGCTCGCCGATGCGCATGGCGCGCGCCGTCGCCGCTATGAAACGCTGGCGGGTCAGTGCCAGCAGAAGCAGCAGGAGATCGAACGACTCGAAGCGAAACAGACGGTGTATCCCATCTACGTCGAGCGGGCGCTGGCGGCGATCCGCGCGCAATGCCCGAAGGCCGATGCGCGCGTGCTGTGCGATCACATCGAAGTCACCGACGTGCGCTGGCAGTCGGCCATCGAGGGTTACATCGGCGGCGCGCGCTTCGGCATCATCGTCGATGCCGACTACGAGGCCGACGCCATCCGCATCGTGCGTGCGATGCCGGGCCGCGACAATCGCGCCCGCGTGATCCAGGGCGCGAAGGCGCTGCGCGACGCGTCGCGCGTCAATCTGCAGTCGGCATCGATCGTCCATGTATTGAAGTTCACCCACGGCGTGGCGCAGGCGTACATCACAGCGAGCTATGGCGGCGTCGTGCGGGTCGACACCGCCGAAGAACTGCGCCAGACCGCGCGCGGCGTGACCGCCGACGGCATGGGCTCCGGCAACTACGCCATGTTCCGCTGCGACATCGCCGACGCCGATCTGGTGTTCGGCGCCGCCGCGCGGGAACGCGCACTGAACGCGCGCCGCCAGGAACTCGAACAGTTGCTGCGCTCCCGCCAGGAAGCGAACGACCAGATGCAGGAAACCGCGCGCCTGCTCGACGCCGTGGATCGACTCCAGCCGGTGACCTACGCCGATGGACTCGGCGCCGTGCTGGCGACGCATCGCGACATCCGCGCCATCGACATGCTGCTGGCGCAGCTCGACGTCGGCGCCTGGAAGTCGCTCGACGAACAGTTGCAGCGGCTGCAGGGCGAGGAGCGCGACCTGTGGTCGCGCATCGGTGCGCTCAACAAGCATCGCGGCGAACTCGATCACGAGATGACGACGCTCGCGCGCCGCATCGAAACGCTCGGCGAACAGAAGGACACCGCGCAGGATCAGATGCAGGCAGCCGAGGATCAACTGCGCGTCCTGCATACCGGCTGGCCGGAGTTCGATCTCGACGCGCGCCTGCGCTACGCCGCGCAGGAATCGCAATCGATCGACCTGACCCGCGCCGAGGCGCTGCGCGAAGAAGTCACCGCCCGGCTCATGAAGTCCGAACGGGCCATGGGCGAGACCCTGCAGGAACACAATCGCCGCACGACGCGTCCCTCGGACGCCATCGTCTACACGAGCTTTATCGGCACCTACGACGCCGCGTTGTTCGACGGCATCTGCGGACTGCGCCGCGAGATCGACCGCGTCTACAACATTCTCCGCAACAACGTGCTGGTGGAAAAACACGCGCAGCTGCAGCAGTTGAAGCTGAGCTTCAACAATGCCTTCGTCTCGCATCTGTGCCAGGAAATCCACCAGGCCATCAGCGAGGGCAAGCGCCACCTGGATCTGCTCAACAAGGAGCTGGAAGGGCATCGCTTCGGCTCGGATCGCGAACACTTCCGCTTCGCCGCCGAGTGGGTGCCCGAATATCGCGACTACGCACGCTTCTTCGAGGACGTCGTGCGCAATCCCGGCGTCGAGGGCGACACCCTGTTCGAGAGCAAGCTGTCGGCGAAGTCGGCCGCGGTGCGCGATGCGCTCATGTCGCTGCTGCTCGGCGAAGACGAACAGAAGTCGCAGCGCGAACTGGAACGCATCGCCGACTACCGCAACTACTATCGCTACGAGATCTACAAGGAAGTCGAAGGCAAGCCGCCGATCGCGCTGTCCGAGTACGGCACCGGCAGCGGCGGCCAGCTCGAAACGCCGGCCTACATCATCCGCGCCGCCAGCATCACCTCGGCGCTGCGCTATACCGAAGGCGTCAATCACCTGCGCATGGTGCTGGTGGACGAGGCCTTCTCGAAAATGGACGAGACCCGTTCGCGCGAAGTCATCGACTACCTGACCCGCACGCTCGGCCTGCAGCTGCTGTTCATCATGCCGACCAGCAAGTGCGGCCCGTTCATGGATCTCATCAGCAACGAGTTCGTGTTCGCGAAAGTGCCGAGCGCGCCGCGCGGCGAACTGCACACGCGTGTGCTGGTGGATCGCAAGCAGTGCAACCAGGAACGCATCAAGGCGCTGTGGGCGCAGCATCGCCGCACGGTGCAGCAGCAGGCGGAAATGGATTTCATGGACGACGTGCTGGAAGCGCAGCCTGCCGGATCGCGCTGATGGACGCGCGGCCGGTCTGGCTGGATGACGAGCCGGAACTGCTCGCGCTGCTGAATGCGGTCCTGGACCGCTTCGATCATCAGTCCGGCGAGACGCGCCAGAAGTCGATCGTATTCAAGGTCGAAGAACATCTGCCGTCGCTGGCCAGCGCCGATGCGGCGGCCGACCAGCGCTGGGCGTTGCTGCAGATGCTGAAGCGATACGGCGTACTGTCGATCCGCAGCGGACGGCGCAGTGTCTATGACCCCGAATGGCAGGCCGCGAAGGTCGCATTCGCTCCGGAGTCGGAAGAGATACTGCGCGCCTGGCTCGGCCGCGCGCCGACCGAACGCGCGATGCAGGCGTGGCGTCGCGCGGTGCTGTCTCATGCGCTGGCATTCGCCGATGGCGGTGCGGCATTGCTGAGCCGGCGCATCGTCATCGGCGACCGCACGCCGGATGAAGTCGTGGCGGCCCTGGCCCGCAGTGCGGACATCGCCGGTCCGGCGACGCTGCGACAGCTGAGCGCCTTCGCGTTCTGGGGCGATTCCAAGGTGCTGGACGAACGCGGCGATCTGGTGGCCGCGCTGTTCCCGCAGCTCGACGTGCTCGATCGTCCCATCGTCGTCGCCGTGCATCTGCCGGCGCGCGCCGACGGCATCCTCTTCATCGAGAATCAGGATACGTACACCGCCGCCGCGCGCGGCACGCCGGCGCAGGCGCAGGATCTGGCGCTGGTGTATGCCTCCGGATTTCGCAGTTCCGCACTGCGCATCCGCGCGCGCTCCGGCGCATTGCTGCACTTTGCGGGCGCCGGCGCGGCGGATGCGCGGGCTGCTTTCGAGCGCTGGTGGTTCGATGCGGGTGAACCCGCGGGCCCGTGTCATTTCTGGGGCGATCTCGATTTCGCCGGCATGCAGATACTGAAGACGCTGCGACAGCGATTCGGCGACGTGACTGCCTGGCGGTGCGGCTACGAGCCGATGCTGGCGGTGCTGCGCCAGTCCGGTGGCCACCGGGGCGGCAGCGAGTCGCGCGGCCAGATCGATCCGGTCGCCACGGGCTGCGCGTTTGCAGACGAGGCGTTGCTGCCGGCCATTCGCGAGTACGGCCAGCTGGACCAGGAACTCCCGATGGGGTTGTGATCCGGCGTCTGCGGCGTCGAGCTTCTTTTGTTTCGGGGCCAGTGATACAACGCCGGTGTCGATGCGCCAACTCCGCAAACACCATAACGATGAAGGGATGTCATGAGCTGCAGGATCTGGGGGGTGCTGGTACTTGCGTTGCTGTCCGCACTGACGGCGACCGCGGCGGACAAGGAAAAGAAATGCACGCTGCAACAGATGGGCGAACTGCCCGTCACCATGTCGGGTACGCGACCGCTCATCGCCGGCACCATCAACGGTCAACCGGCCCGGTTTCTCGCCGACAGTGGCGCTTTCTTCAGCATGCTCACGCCCGATGCGGCCGAGAAGCACGGATTGAAACTGGGTTCGCTGCCGCCGAACATCCGCGTGCTCGGCACTGGGGGTGTCGAGCGGATGCAGCTGACGAAGGTGCAGAAGTTCTCGCTGGCGGGCTATGCAGGCGGTCGAACTTTCGAGAACGTGGATTTCCTCGTCGGCGGCAACCGCTTCAGCGGCGAAATCGACGGCATCATCGGTCAGAACCTCATCGGCCAGGCGGACACCGAGTACGACCTGGCGAACGGCTTTCTGCGCCTGTTCCGCGCTCAGGATTGCAAGGGTGCATTGCTGGCGTACTGGAGCGCAGGCCAGTCGGTTGCAGCGATGGAATACGAGCCGACCACGCTGCGTCAGCCGCACTTTGTTGCTACGGCCCGCCTCAACGGCAAGAAGATCCGCGTCATGTTCGATTCGGGCGCGTCGGTTTCATTTCTTACGCTCGATGCGGCGGCACGTGTTGGTATCGAGCCGGAGGATGAAGGCGTGCAGGCAGCAGGTCTGTCGCATGGCATCGGCAGGAAGGCGACGGAAAATTTCATCGCACGCTTCGACAGTCTCGATCTGGGCGGCGAAGTGATCAGAAATGCACGTCTGCGCATGGGTGACATCCACTCGGGCGACGGCGTGGACATGCTGCTTGGTGCGGACTTCTTTCTTTCGCACCGGATCTACGTCGATTCGAAGCTGCGCAAGATTTATTTCACGTACAACGGCGGTCCCGTGTTCGATCTGCGCCGCAAGCCGCAGCTCGCCGCGATGACGGCGGAAGGTGCGCCATCCGACGCGGCGGACGAAACGCCCGTGCCTGCAAGCGAGCCGGCGAGCGCAGCTGCTGCCAGCGCTCTCAGCGCCGCCGACCTGCGCCGGCGCGGCGCCGCATCCGCCGCGCGACGCGACTACGCCGCGGCCATCGTCGATCTCGATGCAGCCGTCAGACTCGATCCGGCCGATGCCGAGAACTGGTATCAGCGCGGCGTCGTGCTCTGGCAATCCGGCAAGCCGCTGCAGGCCGTCGACGATTTCACGCAGACACTGTCGCTGCAGCCCGATCACATCGCCGCGCTGATGGCGCGCGGTACCTTGCGGTTGCAGAGCGACGGGAGCGCAGCCCGTGCGGATTTCGACAAGGCGGTGAGTCTCGCGCCGGACGATGCGGCACTGTCGCTGCAGATCGCGCGTGCGCTCGACGGCGCCGGCAAGAGGCAGGAGGCCATCGCCGCTCTCGATGCCTGGGTCGCCAGGCATCCGAAAGACGATCGATTGCCGGGCGTACTGAACCAGCGCTGCTGGCTGCGCGCGATGGAAGATCTGGAACTGCCGCTCGCGCTCGCCGATTGCGACGCGGCAATCAAGCAGGGGGCGCGCAACTCCGCCACCTACGACAGTCGCGCGCTGGTGCATCTGCGCATGGGGAACTACGCCAGGTCGCTCGACGACTATGAACGTGCGCTCAAGCTGCAGCCGAAGGAGGCCTGGTCGCTGTACGGTCGCGGGCTCGCCAGAATCCGGCTGGGCCGGAAAGAACAGGGCGATGCGGATATCGAGGCGGCTACGGCGATCGATGCCAGCGTTGCGCGGCGCTATATCGAGGCGGGTCTGTCTCCGTAGTGCGTTCTGCGTCGATCGACGCCCCGCCCGGCAGGGAATCGAACGGCAGCGCAGCCAGCTCGCTGGTGACGATCCGCTGCAGCCTTTCGGCGAAGACTGCTCCCGAATAATCGCGCGCCACCTTCTCGCGACCGCGCTGGCCGAAGGTCTGGCGCAGCACCGCATCGTCGAGCAGCCGGCGTAGCGCGCGGGCGATGGCCTCGGGATCGTGCGGGTCGACCGTGAAGCCGTCGACGCCATCCTCCACGACTTCCGTCGAGGCATCGACATTGCCGCACACGACCGGCAGTGCCTGACGCCAGGCTTCCAGAAAGACGATGCCGAAGCCTTCCTTGGAAGAGGGCAGCAGGAATACGTCTGCTTCGTCGTAGATCGATCGCAGCGCCTGTTCGGCCACGCGTCCGAGGAATTCGACCCGCGTCTGCAATCCCAGCTCGGCCGCCAGCGCCTCGTAGCCGGAACGCAGCGCACCGTCGCCGACGATCCGATAGCGCAGTTGCGGAAACTGCGGAACGAGCAGCGCGATCGCGCGCAGCGCGGCGGAAATTCCCTTCGGCAGATCGTGCGGGTCCATGCGCGCGACGGTCAGGACGACCGGCTGATGCATGACGGGCCGCGGCTCGCGCACCTGCGCATCCTCCGGCGACAGGTCGAGCGCATTCGGCAACAGGTGCAGTCGATGTCGTGTCGCGGCGAAGGCGTCGCGAAACCTGCGTGCGGTAAAGCGGCTGACGGAGACGACGTCATCGACGCAGAACCTGACGATGGCGCGCGCTGCGAGGCGGTTGCGTCGGGTCCTGCCCGCGCTCCACGCCTCGATGCCGTGCACGAACAGCAGGTAGCGGCTGCCGGGGAAAAGCAGTCGTGCCGGCCAGAGGGCCTTCTGCAGCCGCAGGTGGGCGACGAAAACCAGGTCGAGCTGCGCGCGCCGGTGTCTCTGCAGCAGCAGCCACAGCAATCGCGCACGACTGCCGTCGGCCGTGACGAGCCTGATTGCTTCGGGCAGGGCGATGCCGGTCGCCACGCCGTTCAGCGCCAGGACTTCGAACTCGTATCCCAGCTCCTGTGCAATGCCGGACAGCGTACGCAGCACCCGCAGGTCGAAGCGCTGAATGCCGCCCACGGCACCGATGCGCTCGTGAATCACGTGCAGGATGCGACGCCGCGTCGTCACACCGGTCCCTTGATGAGGCGTCGTACTGCGTTCAGGACGATCGGCGGCGTGATCTGCTCGGCGGCGCGACGCAACGCCGACTTGCGTCTGCGATAGAACGCGGGCGCGAAGCGCGAGCTGTGCGGCGTGATCCTGTCGCCCGCGCCGCCGTGGGCCGTGTGGTAGTAGACCAGGAACGATCGCCGCATGCGGTCCGCCGGGCATTCGAGCGGCTGCGGCACGCCGTGATAGTTGGGATAGGCCACTTCGAAGATGACGGTGCGATTGAACTCGGGCTCGATCGACACCTCGCAGCGCTCGCCGGCGTGGTTCCACAGTTCGAGCTGGCCGCGATATTCCGGGCGCCAGTGCCGGTTGAGGAACACGATCACCACCAGCCGCCGCGTCAGTCCCGTGTCGTAGGCGACGTTCCTGTCCGCGTGCACCTTGAAGAAGTCGCCGCGTCTCATCATGGCGTGGCCCGCGCCCTGCAGATAAGGGTCCGGCAACAGTTGCCACACGCCCGTGATCTCGGAGAGCAGGTACAGGAATGCCGCCGAATGCATGAGCGCGACCATTTCGCTGCCGGCGCTGCCCACATCCATGGCGGAGCGCATGCGGTAGGTGCGTTCCAGGTCTTCCCGCTCGAACGTCTGCCATTGTTCCGCTTCCGGCGGCGGCGCTTCCGCCACCAGCCGGTCGAGGAATGCAGCGGCGAACAGGTTGTCCACGACCACGTGCGGAAACGGTTGTGCGCTCCGGTAGCGTTCGCGCAGCACATCGACGTCGCGCGGTACGTCGAGACTCTGGCCGAAATAGTCCTGCAGCGATGCGACGTTCGATTTCATGGGCGTCCGATCGGGTGGGTCGGCTAGGCATCCCGGAAGCGTGCGAAGGGATTGCCGCAGGCAGGCATCGCGCCGGCATAGAAGATGACTTCGCGCCGTGGATCGGCAACGCGAAAGAAGTTGCTGCCGGTCAGGAACTCCGACACCACCATGCGTTCGGCGCGCTCGATGCGATCACCGGCCTTCGGCAGACGCCGCGCAATGCCCGGCAGGGCGTGGTCCATCCACAGGGCGATGCGCTGGCGCGTGTCCTGAAAGCGCCAGTGCCGCATGAGTTCCTCCGCGAACCGCTGCAGCGATGCTGCATCGAGGGTGATGCCCGGCAGATGTCTGCGCACCGTGGCGACGATCCAGTCCTTTCTGTCATACGGCCGCAGGCCCAGCCAGCCCGCGCCGGCAACGCCGAGGACGGCGAGGGCGGCCAGCAGTCTGCGGCGGGCCGGAGATCGCGGTGTGTCTGGCGACGTCATGACGTTCAGGCGATCAGATGGGCGCTGCGCAGCGACAGCGCGGCAACCGTGAGGCTCGGATTCGAACAGGGACACGAGGGAAACACCGACGAGCCCGTGACCACCAGGTTGCGTACGTCGTGATGGATCTGGCGCGCGTCGACGACCGAACTCGCGCGGTCATGCCCCATGCGCAGGCTGCCTTGCACGTGCGACTCCGTCGGCCGCATCTGCAGGAAGTCGATGCGCTCGACGGGCAGGGGCGCCAGCACCCGGTCGAGCGCCGCGAAGGAACGATCCACGCCGCGGCTCGCGTATTCCGACGGCGCCGCGTGCGACACCCGCGGCATGCCGTCGCCGTCGACGGTGACGCGATTGTGATCCTGCGGCAGGTCTTCCACGACGATCGTCAGCGGCAGCAGCTGGCGCCAGCGGCCGTACTCGTTGCGCAGGCCGAACGGCCAGCGGTTTTCGAAGTAGATGAGCGCGCCGCCGTGTTCGCTGCGGAAGTCGCCGTCGTACAGCGTGTAGTTGAGACCGGTGGTGAGGGTGCCGCCGTCGAAGTTGTCCATGCCGTCGAGCAGTGCCTCGGCGTAGTAGCCGACCTGTTCGTTGATGCCCGCGCCGGTGAGCGGGTGATCCACGCCGGAGCGCAGCAGGATCGCCGGGCTGTGGATCGCGTTGGCGCCGAGCACGACGAGTTCGCCGCGGGCCGACGCTTCACCGTTCGACGTGCGGTAGTGCACGGCACGAACGGTGTCGCTGGCGACATCGAGATGCGTCACTTCGCATCCCAGGCGCCACTCGATGCCGGGCTGCGCGCGCAGATGACGGAAGCCATTGTGGAACGTGAACTTGGCGTCCACCGGACAGAGATTGCAGCGCGCACTGGAGCAGCAGCGGGCGCGTTCTGGATTGGCGATGCTGGCGCGGGCGGTGGCGATGGGAAAGTGAAATTCCGGTTGCGCAGCGCGCATCGCCGCGTCGACCGACGTCACGATGTGCGGCGGCTGCGGAAACGGTGCGGAGCGCGGCAGGAGCGTCGTCATGTCCTCGCTGCCCGCCACCTGCATGCGGCGTTCGGCGGCGAGATAGAACGGTTCGAGATCCTCGTAGCTCAGCGGCCAGTCCTGCGAGACGCCGTAGCGGCTGCGGACGCGGAAATCGCTGGGATGAAAGCGCGGTGTCTGGCCGAACCAGCAGTGGGTGCCGCCGCCGAGGCCGATGGTGAAGTTCCAGGTCTTGTGCCCCTCCGGCTTGCGGAAGGTCGACTCGGGCGCAATGTCGGAATTGCGGCCGTGCTGCAACTGCCAGGCGTGGGAATGCTCGCTGCCGCGTTCCAGGACCAGGATGCGTGCGGCAGGCCGCTTCTGCAGGAATCCTTCGATGAAGAACAGCGAGCCAAAGCCGGAGCCGATGACGACGAGGTCAAAGGCTTCGGTCGGGTTGGACGCCGGCGCGGTCATCCCGAGTGCGTGCTGCGCGTCGCGCGCCACGGCGCGATGCGCTGTTTGACCCAGTTCTTCAGCCGGCCGACACGGTGCCGCGCGTGCCAGTTCATCGTGCGATACGCAGCGCCTGGGGAAATGCCGCCCGGCAGATACAGGTTCATGTCGGCGATGCACAGCACCGGCCGCTGCGCCAGTTCCGCGATCTCGCGCGCCTGCTTCACGTCGCTTTCATAGAACAGGATCGCGCCGGTCTCGCGATACACGCGCGCCTTGTGACTGGCGTGCGACCCGAGCCGTTGCCGCTCGGCGGCGGACGGCAGATCGATCAGATGCAGCCGGTCGTACGCGATGCCCTGCGCCTGCAGCCAGCGTTCGGTCGGTTCCCGGTACTTTTCCAGACGTGCGGAAACGATATGGCCGATTTTCTGTGTCGGCACGATCAGCGGTTTCGCCTTGCCTACGAACTCGAGATAACGCGGCCCGTCGTCGTTCTCGCGATCGGTGGGATCCACGCACAGGATGCCGTCCATGTCGAAGCACGAGTTGCTGACCTGCGGGTGATGGAAGGCATTCCATTCGAACAGCCGCGGATGCGGCATCTCGCGGAAGTGATGGTCCACCTCGGCGCGCTTTTCCGGAACGACCACCGCGGCACACGTCGAGATCTTTCCCGCGTAGCCGGCTTCGCGCACGCGCCGGACGCAGCGCCGCATCGAATCGCCGGTGCGCAGGCTGTCGTCGACGAGCAGTACGTGCTGCGCAGCCAGCGGTGAAGCCACGGTCGCGCCCACCGCACGCGTACTGCCGTGACCCGGCAGGCGATCGGCGAGAAAGCTTTCGAGATCGACGACCAGCCGGTTGGTGAACAGTCCGATCATGTACGCGGGAATCATGCCGCTGCGGGGAATTCCCACGATCAGATCGATGTCGCGCGGCAATGCGTGCAGCCCCGCGCGGATATCTGCCGATAACTGGCCGATCGAAACATATCCGAACATGCAGTCAGTCCATCCGTCGTTGCAGTGTGGTCGATGATTGTTTCATTCGCGATTCCGGCCGCGGCACGCGCGGCTGCACTGTCGCATGGCGCCGACGAGTTTTCGTTGCGCGCGCATGGTGCGCATCGTTCGCTTCACTGAACGGGAACCAATGTGCAACGGCGTGAATTTGTTCCTTCGAGTCCCGGCCGCGCCAGTCACGAGGAATCGCTTGGTCACACTTCCCCGGCAACGAATTTGCAGTGTCCTTCGTTGCATGAACACGCAGACCCTTCATCGTTCCGTCGCGCCGGTCACTCATCATGAGCGCAGGTCTTGCCAGAACCGTTCCAGCCGGCCGGCCGCACTGACGACGATGCCCGTCACCCTCGTGCTGCATTGAATCATCGTGTCAGCCGTCAACAACGCCCGCTGGATCGCCGCGTCGCAGGCGGCGAAGATCGCCGTCCAGTTCGTCAGCGTCGCCGTGCTCGCCCGGCTGCTGACGCCGGCGGACTACGGCCTCATCGCGATGGTCTGGGTGGTGGGCAATCTCGCCACGTTGCTGCGCGACATGGGCACCGCCGCCGCGATCGTCCAGGAACCGGACCTGACCGACGAGACGACCAATTCGGTCTACTGGTTCAACGTGGCGGTCGGCACGTCGCTGTGTCTCGGTCTGCTGGCGCTGTCGCATCCGATCGCCGGCGTGTTCCGGACCGATGCGGTCGTGCAGCTGCTGTACGCACTGGCGCCGACGTTCCTGATCAGCAGCCTCGGGTCGGTGCATCGCGCGCTGCTCGAACGGCGCTCGGCGTTCCGCATCGTTGCGACCGTCGAGATCGCCACGTCGGTCTTCGGTCTGATCGTGACCATCGTCGCGGCCTGGTTCGGCGCCGGTGCGATGAGTTTCGTGCTCGGCATGCTGACGATGTCGACGGTATCCACCGTGGCGTTCTGGAACAGCGCGCGCTGGCGCCCCGGACGCATTGCTGGCAGCGAACGGTTCCGCGCCGTGCTCAGGTTCAGCGGACACCTGTCGGCGTTCAACCTGGTGAACTATTTCGCGCGCAACGCCGACGCCTTCGTCATCGGGCGTTATCTCGGCGCCTCCGCGCTCGGCATCTATTCGACGGCGTACAAGGTCATGCTCTTTCCGCTGCAGAACATGACGTTCGTGGCGAACCGCGCCCTGTTTCCGGTGATGTGCCGCTTCAAGACCACGGCGGAGATGCGCTCGCTGTATCTCAAATCCGTATCGGTGATCGCGATGCTGACGGCGCCGCTCATGGCCGGCGTCTTCGTGCTGCGCGAGCCGTTCATCCACACCTTCCTCGGCGCGAAATGGCATGCAGCGGCCGACGTGCTGATCTGGCTCGCGCCGGTCGGCTTTCTGCAATCCATCGTCAGCACGACGGGAACGGTGTCGATGGTGCGCGGCCGTACCGATCAGCTCATGGTCATCGGCCTGGTCGTGGCCGGATTGCAGGTGATCTCGTTCTTCATCGGCGTCCGCTGGGGCGTCATGGGCGTGGCGTCCTGCTACTTCGTGGCCAATCTGATCGGCGCCGTTCCCGCGCTTGCCGTCGCGCTGAAGCTGCTCGATGCGAAGTTCTCGGAGCTGTTGCGCCAGATCTGGGCCGCGATCGCGTGTGCGCTGCTGATGGGCTGCGGCATCCGGGCGATGGAGAAATGGCTGCTGCCGCCGGAGTCGTCGGCGCTGCTGCATCTGCTCGCCGGCATCGCAACGGGCGCCGTGATCTACGGCGCACTGATGCTGGTGCTGTTTCCCGGCCGGGTGCGGCTGGCATTCACGCTCGTGCCGGATTTCCGCCCGCGGGGAGCGCAATCATGACCATCGTCTCCGAGGGCATCCTGGTTTCGATCTACCTGCCGACGAAAGACCGGCGCGAGCTGGTGCAGGCGGCCGTCGAATCGGTACTCGCGCAGACGCATCGTCCGATCGAACTGATCGTCGTCAACGACGGTTCGACCGATTCGACCCGCGCCTGGCTCGACGAACTTGCGGCGACGCATGACTTCGTCCGCGTCATCCATCACGAGAAGCCGCTGGGCGCGCCGCGTTCGCGCAATGAGGCGATCCGCGCAGCACGCGGCGAGTGGATCACGGGGCTCGACGATGACGACGAGTTCGAGCCGGGACGGGTCGAGGCATTGCTGCACTTCGCCCTGACGCTGGAGAAGGCCGGCATTGCGTTCTCCGCCGTCTATTCGCAGTACAACACCGTGCGCGGCGGCAGCGTGCTGCCGACCTCGAAGCGCGGCAGCGTCGGTCTCGACGACCTCTTCGTGAACAACTGCGTCGGCAACCAGATCTTCGCGCGCAAGCAGGTGTTTCTGGACGCCGGGCTGTTCGATGAATCGCTGCCGGCCTGGCAGGATCTGGATCTCATCATGCGCGTGGTGCACACCGGCGGTCCGGCGCGGATCTTCGATGCGCCGCTCTATCGTTTTCGCGACGACGAGCGCGACGACCGCATCTCGCGCAAGCTGAAGACGCGCATTCTCGATGCCTACCGCCACGTGGTGGCGAAGTATCCGCAGGCCAGTCCGGCGGCGCGGCGCGCGCTCTACTGGCAGGTCTTCGGCAATCACTACGGATTTCCGGTCGAATGGTCGGATGTCCGTTCCTATGTCGCACTCGGTGCCACGCCGCGCGAACTCGCGCGCATGCTCGCGACCGGCTGGCGTCGCCGGCGTCAGGCCGCATCGAGTCGCTGAACGTGTTCACTTTCGTCGACGGAACAGACCCATGCAGTGGCTGAGGGAACGGGCGCATCGCAATCCGTGGGTGGCGGGCTTCTTCGACCGCGCGCGCGAGCGACGTCGTTCGCGCCACTTCGGCGAACATCTGCAGGCGAGCATCGGCATGGCCGTGCGCTGGCGACGGCGCGAGGCAGCGGTCGCCTGCCTGTGCACGCAGGTGAGCGAACTGCTGGCCGTGCGTCCGCCGCCGCCGCGCAAGGGCTCGCCGTCGCGCATCACGATCCGCGAACCGGATCTGTCGCGCATCGAAGCGGCCTGCCGCAATCCGGCGACGATCGAGATCGGCGCGGACGAGCTGCAGGCCGCCGCGCGCGTCGCCTCGCTGGATCCGGCGAACGTGCGCGCGTTCCAGCTGTATCTCGCAGCCTGCTGGCTGCACCACGAACCGCTCCTTGCTTCGTTGCGACAGGTGCTGAGCGAACGGATCGTCATTCACATGAGCTGTGCACCGCGACTGGCGCGCGCGAATCTCAGCATCGCCAGCTTCGCGTCGCAGAGGCTGCCGCGCGTGAGTCATCTGAAGCTCATCGGCAATGGCGATCACAGCACGTTCGACGCGGCGAACGGTCTGCTCGCCGTGGCCGCCGCCGACAGCTACGAAAGCCTGCCGCAGAAGATGTTCCAGGGTCTCGCGCTGCTGGTCATGGCCTGCGATCCGCAATGCATCCTGAAACTCGACGACGATCATCGACTCCGCAGCGCCGCGGCATTGACGCCGCTGTTCGATTTCGCGGCGGCGTCGCGCGAGCCGATGCAGATGGGCCAGATCAACCGCGTGCTCATCCCTTCCGCGCATCATCGCGCCTGGCACTTCGGCAAGTGCGTCGATCCGGATCTCAACGAACGGATCCTCGCGGCGCCGACGCCGCTGCAGTGGGCTGCCGGCTCTGCGGGCTACCTGCTCAATCGCCCGGCGCTGTGGCGCATCCTGTGGGCGTCGCTCTATTACGATCGCTGGCTGAACGAGATCCTCTATGAAGATCTCGCGCTCGCTGAAGTCGCTGCCAAGACCGGTATCCGCATCGTGAACGCGCCGCTGGCGCGGGCGATCGGCGCGGTGTCGGAATACTGAAGGCGTTCGTCCTCCGCCTGTAGGTCAGGCTTCAGCCTGACTCCTCAGAAGGCCGGCTGAAGCCGGCCCCACAGGAAGAGGAGGAGCACCCGCGGCTCGCTGGCCGGGCGGTACGCAAAGCCTTATCGTACCGGCATGTTCGCGTACATCGATCCCACGATCCGCGCCCGGCTCATCGCGGCCGGCAAGCTGATCCGCATCAACGCCCAGGGCGAAGCCGTCGACCCGAATGCCTCCATCGTCGAAGGCGGCAGCATCCTGCTCAATGTTCTCGGGCCTGTGCCGTTGCCGATCCGCATCGGCGGTGAGCCGACGACATTCCAGTGGTACGCGTTCGTGCGTCACACCGAACTCGCCGAGGCCAACCGGATGGCGGACGCCCTGCGCGGACGCGGCGAGCCGCAACTGTTTTCATTGATGTCGAAGAGCATGACCGTCAACAGCGCGCTCGTGCTCGGCGATCTGCGCGCGGCGCAGAACCCGCTGGTGCGCGTGCATTCCTGCTGTCTCACCGGTGACGTGTTCGGTTCGGCGCGCTGCGAATGCGGCCCGCAGCTCGAACTTGCGTTCCGCCGCATCGAAGCCGAAGGCACCGGCGCCGTCATTTACATGAGCGGCCACGAAGGTCGCGGCATCGGCCTGTGGGCCAAAGCGGTGACCTACGTACTGCAGGACGGCGGCGAAGACACCTACCAGGCCAACCGCTCACTCGGCCTGCCGGACGACAGCCGCGACTTCAGCGATGCCGCCTCGATCCTGCTGCATCTGCGCGGCGACAAGCCGATCCGCCTGCTCAGCAACAACCCGAAGAAGCACGCCGACCTGCGCGCCGGCGGCCTGCATCACCTGCAGGCGGAGAAACACGTCACCGGCATCAGCGAGAGCAACCGCCGCTATCTCAATGCGAAGCGCGGCTGGGG
>NZ_DAINNK010000044.1:0-46191 GCF_036735925.1 Povalibacter sp. | reverse complement strand
AGAAAGAAACCAAACCAGCCCTCCGCTCAATCCTTCGCAGCCACCTGTTCGCGCCATCTCGCTGCTTCCCGCGCGCGGGCGCTTTGCGGTGCGAAGGCGCGCCAGAACTCATCCGCCGAACCGAACAGCGCGGTAGCCTGTTCGGCATTTCCCTGTGCCAGCGCCAGCCGGCCGCGCTCCGCGAGAATTTCCGCTAGCACCGGCGTCATGCGGACCGCAAGCGTACGCTGGGTTTCCTCCGCCTTCTGCAGCGACGACTCGGCCGAGGCGAGATCGCCTGCAGCGAGATGAACTTCGCCCAGGCCCGCGAGTGCTGCGACCAGCGAACGCGTGGGCGGTCCGGCTGCGGCGAGTTCGACTGACTTGTCGAAGTGGGTCCTGGCAAGTTCGAGATCCTTTCGCGCCAGCGCGATCATGCCCAGCCCCGCATGAGAATCCACGGCCGCAGGTCCGGTCGAGGCAGCGGCGAGAGTCCGATCAAACTCTGCCTTCGCTTCATCGAGCCGTCCGGCCAGCACCAGTGCATTGCCATGGGACGACGTTGCGTTGGCGATCCAAGGCCCGCCCGAGGTGTCGAGGCGCTTCATGTCGGCCAGCGCTGTCGCGAGATTGGCCACGGCTTCGTCGCTGCGGCGCGCCGTCATCAGGGCGATTCCCAGCGAGGCGCGCACACGCGATAATCTCGGGCTCTTCGATGCTGGCGATGATCTTCAGCTTCCCGCCGCAGCCGGCGCAGGCGTCGATCTCGATACCGAATACGCGCTTGAGGCACTACGCCCAGCTCATCGCCACATGACGCGGTGTCGAAGGGTCGTCCTGTGGCTTGGCTCCCATCCCCCGATGCGCCGGCGTCACCAGCGCACGCAGTTTGCTGTGCGGGGCGAACACCCCATGAAATCGGGTCAGGTGCGTCCGCGGTGGCGGCACGGCGTGCAATGAGAATCCGCCCGCAGTGGCAGCGCAGCGATGATCGTCCGTCTCCGGCCTTGCCGGCAGGGGTCTGCAACGTGAACAGCTTCTGTCCCGCCGACCGACGGCAAGAGCGTCAGCGACCGGACCGTCGACCGCCGGCAGGTTTGCGCCGGCTGGGCGATGAACCCGTGTCGCGCGGGCCTTTGCGTTCGCGCGAATTCCGCGGCTCTGCGGCGCGCACCGAACGCTTGGCCGGTTTGCGCTGACGGTCCGCCGCGACGCGCGGGGCGCGAACCCGACGTGTCTCGGGCACCGGCTTCACGAGTCCGGCGAGTTCGTAGAGTCGATCCACGAGATGTTCGGGAAGCGCCTGGTGCTTGCCTCGTGGCAGATCGCGCGGCATTTCCAGGTCCGCGTATTTCACCTGCATCACGCGGCTGACCTTGAGGCCCTGCGTCTCGAACAGCGCACGCACGGCGGCCCTGCGGTGCGAGTGCGCGGCCTCGACCCGGAACCAGCGATTGGTGCCCTCGCCGCCCGCCGGTTCGATGCTCTCGAACGAAACCGGCTGATCGTTGAACTGCGTGATGCGCGGCAGCGTGTCGGGATCGAAATCCGGCGACGGCACCAGGACCCGCGCGACATAGGCGGAAGGAATCTGTTCGGAGCGCCGACGCAATGCATCCGCCAGCCGGCCATCGCTCGTCAGTACCAGCAGGCCGCTGTCGCCCGGCTGCATGGTGTTGATCGCGAGCCAGCGCGAACCGCGCACGACCGGCAGCCGTTCCATGACGGGCTCTTCGGCAGCGGAATCGGCGGGTGCATCCGTTTGAGCCTGCACCGGCTGGCCCTGCGGCTTGTGATACAGCAGCACGGCGGCCTTGCCGGACGTCTTCAATCGGGCCGTGACGTCCTGGCCATCGACACTGACCCGATCGCCGTCCTTGTAGCGATCACCGGGCTGGGCGGGGCGGCCGTTCAGCAGCACGCGTCCGGCCAGCATCCACTTCTCGACTTCGCGACGCGAACCGAGGCCGTGGTGTGCCAGGAGTTTGTGCAGGCGTTCGGATTCGTTGCGCATCGAGTGCGTCAACGTCACTCGGACGGCGGTTCGCGCACCGCGTGACTGCTGTCGTCGGGATCGGATTCGGCGGACGCGACCAGCGTGGAGTCGTCGGCATCGTCGCCATCGTCCTCTTCGGTGATCTCCTCGCCTTCATCGCCGTCGGCCGACAGTTCGCCTTCGGCTTCTGCCGTCGTCTCGGTGTCGGCGGCTGCTTCCGTCTCGCCGCCCTCACCCTCGGCCGGTTCCGTCTGCGGCACGTCGCCCGCCGGCAGTTCGAGCTGCACGCCGATGTTCTCAACATCGCGCAGATCGGCCAGCGTCGGCAGCTGGTCGAGGCTCTTGAGGCCGAAGTAATCGAGGAACTCGCGGGTGGTCCCGAGCAGTTCCGGACGTCCGGGCACTTCGCGATGGCCGACGACACGAATCCAGTTGCGCTCCTGCAGCGTGCGCATGATGGTCGAGCTGATCGCAACGCCGCGGATCTCTTCGATCTCGCTGCGCGTGATGGGCTGGCGATAGGCAACCAGCGCGAGCGTTTCCAGCAGCGCGCGCGAATAGCGCGAAGGACGCTCCTGCCACAGCCGCGACACGACATCGACACAGCGCGCGCGCACCTGGATACGCCAGCCGCTCGCCACCTGCAGCAGTTCGATGCCGCGGCTCTCGTAGTCGGCCGCCAGCAGATCGAGCGCTGCCTGGAGCTGTTCCGGCGTCGGGCGCTCGCGCTCTTCGAACAGATCCAGCAACTGCTGCGTCGTCACGGGACGGCCCGCGGCCAGCAGCGTGGCCTCGATGGTGTGCTTGAGATCGATGTCGTTCATTGATGATGCCTCCGGCGCGGTTTCGGTCGCGGCACCAGTCACTTCTTCAGCATTCGCAGACATGGATTACTTCGGCTCCGATTCAGAATCCGCGACCGCAGCGTCGCGATTGTCGGTATCGACGGCTTCGTCCGTCATCCTGTCACTCTCCGGCGACCCTTCCTCCGGAAGGACCGGAGAATCGCCGACAGCGGCGTCGACGATCCCGGTCGCTGCGACGACTTCTGCCGCCGGCGCTTCGTCCGACTGTTCGGCGATGTCGGGCTCTTCATCGTCGATGACGTTTTCGTCGGGCAGTTCGGGCTGCGCCAGCGCCGCTTCGTTTTCCGCATCGGCAGCCGACTCCGCCGACTCGTCGGCGACGACGGCCAGGCGGCGTGAACCGGACGCCGGACGCACGTGCAGCGGCGCATACGGCTCCGCCTGCACGATCTCGATCAAGCCTTCCTTCATGAGTTCGAGGATGGCGCTGAACGTCACCGTCACGCCCATGCGACCTTCTTCGGCACGGAACAAGGTCGTGAACTCGACGAACGCCGCCTCGCGCATGCGGCTCAGGATGTCCGACATGCGCTGGCGCACCGACAGGCGTTCGCGCTGCACGTGATGGTGCGCAAACATGTCGGCGCGAACCATCACGTCCTTCAGCGCCAGCAGCATCTCCTGCAGCGACACCTGCGGCTGGATCTTCACGACCTTGCGTTCGACCAGCTCCACCGAGGTCGGCATCGTGTCGCGCTCCATGCGCGGCAGACGATCGATGTCCTCGGCGGCCTTCTTGAAACGCTCGTATTCCTGCAGGCGGCGGACGAGTTCGGCGCGCGGATCTTCTTCGTCGGTGCCGTCGGCCGACGGCGGCCGCGGCAGCAGCATGCGCGACTTGATCTCGGCAAGCATCGCAGCCATGAGCAGGTATTCGCCGGCCAGTTCGAGCTGCAGCTCCGACATCACTTCGATGTACGACATGTACTGACGCGTGATCTCGGCGATCGGAATGTCGAGGACGTCGAGGTTCTGGCGCCGGATCAGGTACAGCAGCAGGTCGAGCGGACCTTCGAAGGCTTCGAGAAAGACCTGCAGCGCATCGGGCGGGATGTACAGATCGCGCGGCAGCTGGGTCATCGGTTCGCCGTCGACGACGGCGAACGGCATTTCCTGCTGCTGCGGCGGCGGATCGAATTCGAAGCCATCGGCTTCGAGCTGCGAGCCGGTGTCTTCGACCAATTTCAGTTCTGGTTTCATCGGTAATTCATGCCCATCGCCTGATGGACTTCTTCCAGTGTCTGGCGCGCCACGTCGCGCGCCTTCTCGCAGCCCTCGGCGATGATCGCCTTGACCAGGTCGCGATTCTCCTCGAATTCCTGTGCGCGTCCACGGATGACGGTGATCTCGGCGACGAGTACGTCGGACACGCGCTTCTTGCAGTCCAGACAGCCGATGCCGGCGCTGCGGCAACCCTGCTGCACCCAGGCCTGAGTCTCGGCGTCGGAGTAGATCTTGTGAAGGTCCCACACCGGGCACTTGTCGGGATCGCCCGGATCGGTGCGCCGCACGCGCGCCGGATCGGTCTGCATCGCCCGGAGCTTCCTGGCCACCGAATCGGGATCTTCGCGCAGGCCGATGGTATTGCCGTAGGACTTCGACATCTTGCGGCCGTCGAGGCCGGGCACCTTGGGCGTGGCCGTGAGCAGCGCTTCCGGCTCGATCAGGATGCTGCGGCCCGTCCCTTCGAGATAGCCCTGCAGCCGCTCGCGATCCGCCAGCGTCAGGCGGGCATTGCCGGCGAGCATGGCCTGCGCTTTTTCCAGCGCCTGCGCATCACCCTGCTCCTGATAAAGCTTGCGCAACTCCTTGTACTGGGTGCCGTTGCGACTGCCGAGACCCTTGATCGCCTTCTCCACTTTCGCTTCGAAGTCACGCTCGCGTCCGTAGACATGATTGAAACGGCGCGCCACCTCGCGGGTGATTTCGACATGGGCGATCTGGTCCTCGCCCACGGGCACGTAGGCCGCCTTGTAGAGCAGGATGTCGGCGCTCTGCAGCAGCGGGTAGCCGAGGAAGCCGTACGTCGCCAGATCGCGATCACGCAGTTGCTCCTGCTGATCCTTGTAGGTGGGCACGCGCTCGAGCCAGCCGAGCGGCGTGATCATCGACAGCAGCAGGTGCAGCTCCGAATGCTCCGGCACGCGCGACTGGATGAACATGGTCGAGTTCGCGGGGTTCAGGCCGGCGGCCAGCCAGTCGATCACCATCTCCCAGGTGTTCGATTCGATGTTCGAGGTGTCGTCGTAGCCCGTGGTCAGCGCATGGATGTCGGCGACGAAGAAATAGCACTCGTACTGGTACTGCAGCTGCGTCCAGTTCTTGAGGGCACCGAGGTAGTTGCCGAGATGCAGCGCGCCGGTGGGGCGCATGCCGGACAGGACGCGTCGGTTGCTGGTATGGGTCGCGCTCAAAACAGATCCCTGCAGACATCCGGGCGCTCGCGCGCGGCTCGGATGCATGACGTTCTAGGGTTGGTTTATCAGAGTCTTACGCCGTCTTCTTGAACGAGAACAAAGCAGTTTTGACGGCCGCGGCATTATACGCAGCTTGACAGCTCCGTTGATCCGCACCCGCTACTCGAAGGTGCTGACATCGCCCTTGCCGCGACGGGCGATCACCGGCGCCGGACCCGCCAGGTCGATCACGCTGGTCGGCTCCAGGCCGCAGTTGCCGCCATCGACGACGGCATCCACCGCGTGCAGCAGCCGGTCCTGGATCTCGCGGGCATCCGTCATGGGCAGATCCTCGCCGGGCAGCAGCAGGGTCGAACTCATGATGGGCTCGCCCAGTTCGGCCAGCAGCAGGAGCGGCACGACATGATCGGGTACGCGGATGCCGATCGTGCTGCGCTTGGGATTCTGCAGACGCCGCGGCGTTTCCTTCGTGGCATCGAGGATGAAGGTGTAAGGCCCGGGCGTGAAGGCCTTGAGCGTGCGGTACTGCTGATTGTTCACGCGGGCGTACCTGGCGATCTCGGAGAGATCCCGGCAGACCAGCGTGAAGTGATGGTGCTTGTCGGTCTGGCGGATGCGCGAGATGCGTTCCATCGCCGCCTTGTCCCCGATATGGCAGCCCAGCGCGTAGCAGGAATCCGTCGGGTAAACCACGATGCCGCCGGCCCGCATGATTTCCGCGACCTGCCGGATGAGGCGCGGTTGCGGGTCTTTCGGGTGGATTTCGAAGAAACGGCTCGTCATTGCTCGTGCTGGACCGGCATCTGGGCGGATCGGTTGACAGCGCATCGGGGAAATCCCGCGCGCCGATTCAGGCGGTCGACGGCCAACTGTCAACCGGCAACCATCCGGGTATCATACCCGCCCCTTCGCCGGGCCCGCCGCCACGACATGCAGCTGCTGTTCGACTTCTTCCCGCTGATCGCCTTCTTCGTCGCCTACAAGTTCGCGGGCATTTTCGTCGCGACCGGCGTCATCATCGCTGCCGTCATCGTGCAGACGGCGGTGCAGTGGTTCCGTCATCGCAAGGTCAGCACGATGTCGCTGATCTCCGCGGCGCTGGTGCTGGTGTTCGGCGGGCTCACGCTCTGGATCCACGACGAAGCCTTCATCAAGTGGAAGGTGACCGTCGTGTACTGGCTGTTCGCCGCGGGCTTCCTCGTCAGCCAGTTCGTCGGCGAGCGTCCGATCATCCAGCGCATGCTCGACGGCAACGTCACGCTGGAGCGGCCGCTGTGGCTGCGGCTCAACACCGTGTGGGCGCTGTTCTTCCTGGCGCTCGGCGCCCTCAACATCTACGTGATGCACCACTTCAGCACCGACGCCTGGGCCAAATTCAAGGTCTTCGGCGTGATCGGCCTGACGCTGGTGTTCACGGTGCTGCAGGGCATCTGGCTGGCGACGAAGCTGCCGGCCGACGAGCCGAAGACCGGCTGAACACAGGAAATTCTCCAGTGACCCGCGCCGAAAAAATCTGCGCCCGGCTGCGCAGCGCGCTGCACGCCGATGCGGTGGATCTCATCGACGACAGCCACCTGCACGCCGGTCACGCCGGCGCGCGCGACGGCAGAGGTCATTTCCGGGTCCGCATCGTCTCGCCCGATTTCGAAGGGCTGCGGACCGTGCAACGCCATCAACTCGTGTACCGATCGCTCGGCGACCTGATGCAGACCGACATCCATGCACTCGGCATCGCCGCGCTCACTCCCGCCGAAGCCCGTACTTCCGATTGAACCCACGCAAAGGATTCTCATGAACCGCCGTCTGTCTCCCTTCGCCTTTCTTGCCCCGCTGCTGCTGCTGGCCGCCTGCGGCAAGGCGGCCGCACCCACGCCGCCGGCCGAGTCCGTCGCCACCGTGAACGGCAAGGCCATCAGCAAGTCGCAGTTCGACCTCTACGTCGCCAACATCGAGCGTCAGGCCGGTCGTGAGATTCCTGCCGATCAGAAGTCGCAGCTGCTGGATCAGTTCATCGGCATGGAACTGGCCGCCGATGCGGCCGAGAAAGCGGGGATCGCCAAGGACTCCCAGGTCGCGGACCAGCTCGCACTGGCGAAGCTGAATGTCATCGTCGATGCCGGCCTCAAGAAGTATCTCGATGAGCATCCCGTGACGGACGAGGAACTCAAGCCCGAATACGATGCCCAGGTGGCCGCGATGCCGCGCGAATATCACGCGCGCCACATCCTCGTCGATGACAAGGCGACCGCGGATGCGCTGACGGCGCAGCTCAAGGGCGGCGGCGATTTCGCCAAGCTCGCCAAGGAGAAGTCGAAGGACTCCTCCAACCAGAACGGCGGCGATCTCGGCTGGTTCACGCTCGACACCATGGTGAAGCCGTTCGGCGATGCGGTCTCCGCGCTGCAGCCCGGCCAGATGACGGATCAGCCGGTGCAGAGCCAGTTCGGCTGGCACATCATCAAGCTCGAAGAATCGCGCGCGCCGGCCCCGCCGGCCTTCGAGGAAGTGAAGGATCGCGTGAAGCAGCTCGTGCAGCGCAAGCGCCTGCAGTCGTATCTGGACGAACTGCGCAAGAACGCGAAGATCGAGAAGAAGATCTAGTGACGAAAGTGACGTAAGTCACGACAGTGACGAAGGTCGGAACGAGCGCGTTCTGACCTTCGTCACTTGCGTCACCGTCGTGACTATCGTCACTGCTGCGCCAGCAGCTTCAGAAATCCCGCCTCGTCCAGTATTTCGACGCCCAGCTCCTGGGCCTTCTGCAGCTTCGAGCCCGCTTCGGCGCCGGCCACCACGTAGCTGGTCTTCTTCGACACACTCCCTGACACCTTGCCGCCCAGCGCCGTGATGCGATCGCTGGCCTGATCGCGGCTCATGCTGTCGAGCGTGCCCGTCAGGACGAAGGTCTTGCCGCTCAATGCGCCTTCCGCAGGTCCGGTACGACGGGCGTGCACCGGCCAATGCACGCCACGTTCGCGCAGGTCGACGATCACCTGGCGGTTCTGCGGCTGCTGCAGGAAGTGATGCACGTGCGCGGCAACGATCGGGCCGACGTCCGGCACTTCCTGGATCTGTTCCTCGGTCGCCTCCTGCAGCGCTTCGATGGTGCCGAAGTGCGCTGCCAGCGCGGCGGCCGTGGCCTCGCCGACATCGCGAATGCCGAGCGCGTACAGGAATCGGCTGAAGGTCGTCTTCTTGCTGTGTTCGAGCGCGGCCAGCAGATTCGCCGCGGATTTCTCGCCCATCCGTTCCAGTTCGCCCAGCTGTTCGAGCGTCAGTCGATACAGATCGGCGGGCGTCTCGACCTGGCCGCCATCGACCAGTTGATCGATCAGCTTGCTGCCGAGGCCTTCGATATCGAGCGCGCGACGCGAGGCGAAATGCCGCAACGATTCCTTGCGTTGCGCGGGACACACCAGCCCGCCGGTGCAGCGTGCCACTGCCTCGCCTTCCACGCGCTCGACGTCCGAACCGCACACCGGACATTTCGCCGGCAGCTGGACTTCGAGTGCGGATGCCGGACGCTTCTCCAGCATCACCTTCACGATTTCCGGGATCACATCGCCGGCACGGCGGATCACGACGGTGTCGCCGATGCGGACATCCTTGCGACGGACTTCATCCATGTTGTGCAGCGTCGCATTGCTCACGGTGACGCCGCCGACGAACACGGGCTCCAGTCGCGCCACCGGCGTCAATGCGCCCGTGCGACCCACCTGGAACTCGACGCCGCGAACGACGGTGTTCTCTTCATGCGCCGGAAACTTGTGCGCAATCGCCCAGCGCGGCGCGCGCGCGACGAAGCCGAGGTCGCGCTGCTGCTGCAGGCGATTGACCTTGTAGACCACGCCATCGATCTCGTACGGCAGCTTCGCGCGCTTCGTACCGACGTCGCGGTAGTACTCCAGACAACCCTGCGCTCCCTGCACGACTTTGAGCAACGGCGAGATCTTGAGCCCCCATTCGCGCAACTGTTCGAGGGATTCCGAGTGCTTTGCGGGAAGCTTCCAGCCCTGCGCTTCGCCGACGCTGTAGAAAAAGACATCCAGCGGCCGGCTGGCGGTCAGGCGCGGATCGAGCTGCCGGATGCTGCCTGCAGCTGCATTGCGCGGATTGACGAACACTTTTTCGCCGGCCGCCAGCGCCTTCTCGTTCATCGCCTTGAAACCGGCGATCGTCATGAACACTTCGCCGCGCACTTCGAGCAGTTCGGGCACCTTGCCGCGCAATCGCATCGGCACGGCCTTGATGGTGCGCACGTTGTGCGTCACGTCCTCACCGCGCGTGCCGTCGCCGCGTGTCGCCGCACGCACGAACCGGCCGGCTTCGTAACGAAAGCTCATGGCGAGGCCATCGAGCTTCGGCTCCGCCGCGTATTCCACCGTCTCGATGTCGTCCAGCCGCTCGCGCACGCGGCGATCGAAATTGAGCAGGTCCTCTTCGGTGAATGCGTTGTCCAGCGAGAGCATCGGCGTCGTGTGCACGACTTCGCGCAACTCGCCGACGGGCGTCGCACCGACACGCTGCGTCGGCGAATCCGGCGTGATGAGATCGGGATTGTCAGTCTCGATCTGCGTCAGCTCCCGCATCAGCCGGTCGTATTCGGCGTCGGAAACCTCGGGATCGTCGAGGACGTGATAGCGGTAGTTGTAGCGCTCCAGCAATTCGCGCAACTCGCGGGCGCGCGTGGCGGGATTGCGCAGAGGCGACATCGAGGATCAGTAGGAAGTGGGAATGGATCGCTGGTCGCGCGCCTGGCCGCGCTCGAAATCGACGATCTCCTGGCGCAGCCGGTCGATGCGATGGACCGTCAACGGCACGCCACGCTCGTCCTGCAGCGTGCCGCCCAGCCCTTCCTGCAACTGCTTGCCGCAGGCCACCAGGTCCTGCAGCGCCTGTACGCCCGGAACCGGGCCCGGCAACTGCGCAAACAGGGTGACGCCAGAATACTGCTGGCCCGGCATGCGTTCGAGTTCGAACGTGCCGGGCTCCATCATGCTCGCCACGCTGAAAATGCTCGTGCCGTCGTCATGCAGTCGATGAAAGACGTCATAGCGGCCGAACTGCAGCGACTCGCCCTCCAGCGCAGTGCGCAGCGCTTCGCCGGGAAATCGCTGTCCCGGCGCCGCGAGACGCAGGGCGATGATCTTGCGCCGCTCGATGCGACGCGGGGCCGGCGTGCTGCTCATTCCGAGCGTGGGCGCATCAACGGGCTCGCGCGCGGGCAGTTCGGCGGTGAGATCGGGATCGGCAGGCGGCCGGATATCGGCAGGCGCGGCATCGTTCTCGCCGAGAGTCGGCTCCACACGGATGCCGCGGGCCGGACGCAACGAGGCATCCGTACGAGACGCGCCCTGCTCGCGCACCGGTGATCGCTCTGCTGCTTCGCTGCGCGCGGCGGCGCGAATGACCGGCTCCGGTTCGTCCAGCGGCTCGTACGCCGGCTCATCGCGAGCCAGCGAATCGTCATCTTCCAGATCATGCGACGGCGATTCGAACGCCGGTTCGACCAGTGGTTCGGGGCGAACGTGGACTGCGCCTTCGCTGGCCGCATCGGCGCGACGGTCGCTGCGCCGACCCCACAGATAGATACCGATCAGCAGCAGCGCCCCGCCGGCAATCAGGATCCAGCGCAGATCGTTCATGCGCGCACTCTCTCAAACCAATGCCCTTCTTCTTCCTGCTGTGGGGCCGGCTTCAGCCGGCCTCTGCAAGTGCAGTAAGGCCGGCTGAAGCCGGCCCCACAGCAGGAGCACAGTTCCCCTCGCGTCATCACATCGCCGCCATGCGCACCGCTTCATCGACGTCGACGGCGACGAGTCGCGATACGCCGGGCTCGTGCATGGTGACGCCGATCAGTTGCGACGCCAGTTCCATCGTCGACTTGTTGTGGGTGATGAAAATGAACTGCACGCGGCTCGACATCTCCTTCACCGTGTCGCAGAAACGGCCGACGTTGTTGTCGTCGAGCGGCGCGTCCACTTCGTCCAGCAGACAGAACGGCGCCGGATTGAGTTCGAAGATCGAGAACACCAGCGCCACCGCGGTCAGCGCCTTCTCGCCGCCGGACAGCTGATTGATGGTGACGTTCCGCTTGCCCGGCGGACGCGCCATGATCGACACACCGGCGCTGAGAATGTCTTCACCCGCGAGTTCGAGATACGCGTGACCGCCGCCGAAGAGGCGCGGGAAGCGTTCCTTCAGGCCGGCATTGACGCGATCGAACGTGTCCTGGAAGCGCGAACGCGTCTCGCGATCGATCTTGCGGATCGCGGTTTCGAGCGTCTCGAGCGCATCGGTGAGGTCCTTGAACTGGCGGTCGAGGTATTCCTTGCGCTCCGACTGCTCCTTGAACTCGTCGATGGCGGCGAGATTCACCTGGCCCAGGCGATCGATCTTCTGGGTCAGATCGACCAGCGTCTGCTCCCACGCCGCCACATCGGCCTCGGGCGCCATTTCCTGGTAGATGGTTTCCAGTTCGAAGTGCGTCGCCTTGAACTGCTCCATCAGGGTCTCGCGCCGGACCTTGAGTTCCTGCGCGGCCATGCGCACGTCTTCGAGCCGTGTGCGGGCCTCTTCGACCTGGCCTTCGGTGTCCATGCGACGCTGATCCAGCGTGCGCATGCGGCTTTCGGCGCCTTCGAGCGTTTCGCGGGCCGCCGTGAGTTCGGCTTCGACACCGAGGCGCTGCTGCAGGAATTCTTCGAGCTTGGCCGCCAGTTCCTCCAGCGGCGCCTCGCCGTCGGCGATCTGCCGCGTGAGTTCGTCCTTGCGTTGCTGCGACTGTTCGAGCTGATGCCGCAGGCGTTCGAGGCCCGCCGAGATGGACGTCAGCGCTGCGCGCTTCGACTCGACCTTGATCGCCACTTCCTGCGCGCCGTCGCGATCGGTCTGCGCCTGCGAGCGTTTGAAGTTCAGGTTCTGACGCAGCGAGTCGCGTTCCTGTTCGAGTTCGAGCCGGGTCGACTCGAACTGCGCCATCTGTTCGAGACCTTCCTCCAGCCGTCCGCGGGCCGTGGTCGCCGCCTCGTCCGCGCGTTCGTGATCGGTCTGCAGTTCGGCCGTTTCGGCTTCGATCTTGCGGGCACGTTCCGCCGTCTGTTCCGCCTTGCTGCGCAGCGCCGACGCCTGCGAACTCAGTTCGCTGTGCGAACGGTGCAGACGGTTGACGTCGGCCTGCAGGCTGTCGCGACGCTGTTCGAGTTCGACCAGGCGTTCGCGCAGCGTGTCGGCTTCCGCCTGCAGGCTTTCCTGGCGTTCCTCGGCGGCGCTGACCGCTTCACGCAGTTCGCGCATTTCCTTTTCGCGGCCGATGACGCCGGCATGTACATCCTTGTCGCGGCTGACGCGCAGCCAGTCGCGGCCGATCCAGATGCCGTCGCGCGTGATGACGGATTCGCCGTTCAGCAGCGTATGACGCAGCGACAGGGCTTCGGGCAGCGTGTCGACCGCGATGATCCCGGTGAGCAGCGCCGAAATGGCCGACGGCCCCTGCACTTTTGCCAGCAGCCGGCCGGGATCGACCGACGTCGAAGTCACGCCGCCATCGGCAAAGAAGCTGACCGAACCGACCTGCAGCGAATCGAGCCGGGTCGCGATGGCGTCGATCGCATCGACCGACACCGATTCGAGGTACGACCCGAGCACGGTCTCGACCGCGCGCTCCCAGCCCTGCTCGACGCTGAGCTGTTGCGCCAGGCGCGGGCGCGAGGTCAGCGAATTCGCCGACAGCCATTCGCCCACCTTGCCCTGCGCGAGTCCGAGCGCTGCCTGCTGCAGCGCCTGCAATGACATGAACCGGCCCTGGGTTTCCTGCAGTTCCTTGCGACTGCTTTCGGCAGTCGCGGCCAGCTGCCGCTGACGATCGCGCGTCTGCTGCAGTTCCTCGCTGACCGACTGCAGCTGGCTGGCCGCCGATTCGCCGGCATTGAGTGCCTGTGCTTCCTGTTCCAGCAGCGCTTCGATGCGCAGCTCCATGTCGGCCGTGCCCAGCGTCTCCATTTCACGGGCAAGTCGTTCGCGCTGCGTACGCAGGCGTTCGAGCTGGTGTTCGAGCTGTTCGATACGGGCTTTTTCGACCTGGGTCTTTTCGCTGGCGGCGCGGGATTCGCGATTGAAATCCTCCCAGCGTTCCTGCCAGTCCTGCATCGATTCCTCGACCAGCGACAGGGCCTCCGCAGAGGCGCGTTCGCGTTCGCGCGCCGCCGTGAGGCCGGGTTCGAGCTGTTCGAGTTCGCGGCGCAGTTCATCGATCTGCGACTGGTCGCGGGTCAGGTGCAGCGCCGCCTCGGCTGCGCCCTGCTCGGCCTGTTCCAGGTCGGTCTTTTGGCGCTGGCGCAGTTCGCGGCCGTGCTGGATCGACTGCTCGGCGCGCGAGATCTCGGCGCCGATCTGGTAGTAGCGGCCCTGCACAACGTTCAGCGATTCGGATTTCTCGGTGAACTCCTCGCGTGCCGTCTCGATCGCCGATTCGATGGAACGCAGTTCGGCGATCGCGGCCTGCATTTCGGTGTCGCGCTCGCGCAGGATGCCTTCCTTGGACTGCGAATCCTGGTCGATCACCTTGAGCCGCAACGCCAGCAGTTCGGCGGTCAGCTTGCGTTCGTCCTGCTTCAATGTCTGATAACGGCGCGCCGTGGCGGCCTGGCGCTGCAGATGGCGCAGCTGCTTGTCGACTTCCTCGCGGACGTCGCTCAGACGTTCGAGGTTTTCCTTGGTGTGGGAAATGCGGTTCTCGGTCTCGCGGCGGCGTTCCTTGTATTTGGAGATGCCCGCCGCCTCTTCGATGAAGCCGCGCAGTTCTTCCGGCCGCGCCTCGATGACGCGCGAGATCATGCCCTGCTCGATGATGGCGTAGCTGCGCGCGCCGAGGCCGGTGCCGAGGAACAGCTGCGTGATGTCCTTGCGACGGCAACGGATGCCGTTGAGGAAGTAGGCCGAGGTGCCATCGCGAGAAACGACGCGCTTCAGCGAGACCTCGCTGTAGCCCGCGTACTGGCCGCCGAGCGTGCCGTCCGAATTGTCGAACACCAGTTCGACCGAGGCGGTACCCACGGGCTTGCGCGAACTCGAGCCGTTGAACACGACGTCAGCCATCGAACCGCCGCGCAGGTGCTTGGCGGAGATCTCGCCCATGACCCAGCGCACGGCATCGATGATGTTGGACTTGCCGCAACCGTTCGGACCGACGACGCCGATCAGGTTGCCGGGCAGATTGACGGAGGTCGGGTCGACGAAGGATTTGAACCCGGCCAGTTTGATCTTGTTGAGACGCATCGCGCTCCTGAGTCGGCATGGTCGTCAGGGAAGGCATCGACAGGCGCGCGCGCCTGCGGCTACGTCAACATCGCCTCGCGTCCGGAACTGACTGGCGACGAATGACGCGCATCGATGACGGAACCCCGATCGGTTGGAATGAATTCGGTCGGAACGATTGGCGCCGTAGTGTACGGAATCGGTCCGGCGCCCGCAGCCCCAAAAATCGTCCGGCGAACTACCCGGAATTGTCGCCGCGCATCGACAGCGCGAGTTGATTTCCGGCTCGGGAATCGGGGCGAACCGCGAGCGGACGCGAGGCAGTCGGAAGCCGGAAAAATCAGCGTTTTCGTGCCCCTGTACGGCGGGGTCCGCGTCTGTATAATCGCGGCCCTTGTTTGGAATCGACTTTCGCAACGGAACCGTTCCGCAGCGTGTGCGGCACGGCAAGTGGAGGCTCTGAATGGCCGCGAAGAAACCAGCTGCCAAGGCGACCAAGGCCAAGAAACCGGTCGCCAGGAAAGCTGCCCCGGTGAAGAAATCGGCTCCAGCGAAGAAGCCCGCGCCGCCTGCACGCAAGGCTGCTCCGGCCAAGGCTGCGCCTGCAGCCAGGCCAGCCGCCAAAGCCGCTCCCGCGAAAGCTCAACCCGTCGCCAAGCCCGTGAAGGCAGCGCCGCCGCCCGCGACCGCGACGATCAAGTCCGCCGCGAAGCCCGCCACCGATCCGAGACCCAAAGACCCGATGCCGCTGAAATCCGTTTCCAACCGTTCGCTCGACCATGCCGATGTCGCCACGGGCGGCGATGAAGAAGGCGAAGTCCAGGAGCCGAGCAGCACCAGCCTGCTGGCCGGCCCGCGCAATGTAAAACCGTACGTTGCTCGCCGCGGCGAGCAGTACATGAACAAGGAACAGCTCGATCACTTCCGCAACATCCTGGAAACCTGGAAACGGGACCTGATGCAGGAAGTCGACCGGACCGTGCTGCACATGAAGGACGAAGCAGCGAACTTCCCCGATCCCAACGACCGGGCAACGCAGGAATCCGAGTTCAGTCTCGAACTGCGCACCCGCGATCGCGAGCGCAAGCTCATCCGCAAGATCGACGAGGCCCTCAAGCGCATCGAAGACGGCAGCTACGGCTACTGCAACGAAACGGGCGAGGAAATCGGCGTCAAGCGCCTCGAAGCCCGCCCGGTCGCAACGCTCTCGATCGAAGCGCAGGAACGCCGCGAGCGGCGCGAGAAGCAGTACGGCGATCGGGACGATCGTTATCGCTGAGAGGTCCGCCTATCGCGGCCGCTTCGCCCCTTCCCCGACCGGCCTGTTGCATTTCGGTTCATTGGTTGCGGCCGTCGCGAGCCGGCTCGACGCGCGGCATGCCGGCGGCGAATGGCTGATCCGCATGGAAGATCTGGATCGACCGCGCGAAGTGCCCGGCAGCGCGGACGCCATCCTGCGTGCACTGGAGATCCTCGGATTCACCTGGACCGAGTCCATCGTCCGCCAGAGCGAACGCTCCGATCTGTACCAGGCGGCGCTGGATCGTTTGCTCTCAAACGACCTGGCCTACCCCTGCTCGTGCAGCCGAAGCGAGATCCAGCAGGTCGCCTCTCCGGATCATCCCGAAGGCGAGGAACTGCGCTATCCGGGCTGGTGCCGCACGCAGCTCCGCCATCGAGATCGCCCATACGCTATCCGGTTGCGCGTTCCCGACGGGGAAATCGCCTTTGACGATCGCATCCAGGGCCGGATCGCCGTGGACGTGGCCGCCGAAATCGGCGATTTCGTCATTCGACGCCGGGACGGACTGTTCGCCTATCAGCTCGCCGTCGTCGTCGACGACGCCTCCCAGGGGATCACGCATGTGGTCCGCGGCGCCGACCTCCTCCGCAGCACACCGCGCCAGATACTCCTGCAGCGATGCCTCGGACTGCCGACACCCGAGTACGCACATGTGCCGGTAGCCACAGACTCCAGCGGGATCAAACTGTCGAAGTCGGCGGGCGCGGCAGCCGTCGACCTGAACCGGCCGGGAGAGGAACTCTGGCGTGCGCTGCAGTTCCTGCGGCAGGACCCGCCGCCGGAATTACGTCGCGATCACCCGGCCATGTTGTGGGATTGGGCGACCGGGCACTGGCGACTCGAACCGCTGAGTTTCGGCCACGCCGTGGCGCCTGTCTGATCGAGCTTTGCTGTGCAGGTGCCGGGGATGGAGTTAGTATGGCCGGGCCCTTGAGATAGACCGGTTCTGGGAGCATTCATGTCCGAGCCGAGAGTCATCAAGAAATACCCGAACCGTCGTCTCTACGACACGGTGGAGAGCCGGTACATCACCTTGGCCGACATCCGGCGGCTGGTGATGGACAAGGTCGATTTCGTCGTCATCGACAAGAAATCGCAGGAAGACATCACCCGCTCGATCCTGCTGCAGGTCATCGCCGAACAGGAACACCAGGGCGAGCCGCTGATGAGCCAGGACTTCCTGTCGCAGGTGATCCGTTCCTACGGCGGCGCCATGCAGACTTTCGTCGGCAGCTACCTGGAACAGAGCCTCAAGCTCCTTGCCAGCCAGCAACAGCAGTTTCGCGACAGCTTCCGGGCGACCGGCAGCGGCGACGCATTCGACTCCATCACGGCGCTCACCCAGAAGAATCTCGAACGCTGGCGGGCGATCCAGGAAGACATTTTCCGCGCCATGAGCGGCGGCTCCGTGTCGCCGGGTTCGCGCCCGAAGGAGCGCGACGAGGATCTGCCGGACGAGTCGCGCGAGAAGCGGGTGTAGAAGAAGTTTCACACGGAGATCACGGAGCCCACGGAGGTAGAGAAGAAGAATTTGCACGGGGGGAAGAATGGGAACACGGGGAGCACGGGGAAAGAAAATTTCTGTTCCGAGACCCCGTGTTCCCCGTGTCCCCCGTGGAAAATTCTCTTCTTCCGACCTCCGTGGCCTCCGTGATCTCCGTGTGAAACTCCGTATCCCGAAACGAAAAAGGCGCCGTCATCGCTGACGGCGCCTTTTTGCTTCTACGGCAGGACGCGGATCAGGCCGCGTCGACGTCGCGCATGCTCAGGCGCACGCGGCCCTGGCGGTCGACTTCCAGCACCTTCACGCGCACCACGTCGCCTTCCTTCAGCTTGTCGCTGACGCGCTCGACGCGCTCGTTGGAGATCTGCGAAATGTGCACGAGGCCGTCCTTGCCCGGCAGGATCGTGACGAAGGCGCCGAAGTCCATCAGGCGCGCGACGCGGCCTTCATAGATGCGGCCGACTTCGACTTCCGCCGTGATCAGCTCGATGCGGCGCTGGGCTTCGCGGCCCGAGGCACCGTCGACGGAGGCGATCTTGACCGTGCCGTCGTTCTCGATGTCGATCGAGGTGCCGGTTTCTTCGGTGATGGCGCGGATGACGGCGCCGCCCTTGCCGATGACTTCGCGGATCTTCTCCGGATCGATCTTGATGGTGATGATCGACGGCGCCCATTCGGACATCTTGGCGCGCGGTGCCGAGATGACCTTGTCCATCTCGTCGAGGATGTGCAGACGGCCGGCCTTCGCCTGTTCCAGCGCGACCTGCATGATTTCCTTGGTGATGCCGTTGATCTTGATGTCCATCTGCAGCGCGGTGACGCCCGTGCGGCTGCCGGCCACCTTGAAGTCCATGTCGCCGAGGTGATCTTCGTCGCCGAGGATGTCGGTGAGCACCTGGAACTTGTCGCCTTCCTTCACCAGGCCCATCGCCACGCCGGCGACGGCTGCCTTGATCGGCACACCCGCATCCATCAGCGCGAGGCTGGTGCCGCAGACGCTGGCCATGGAGCTGGAGCCGTTCGATTCGAGAATTTCGGAGACGACGCGCAGGACGTACGGGAACGTCGTCATGTCCGGCATCACGGCCCAGATGCCGCGACGCGCGAGGTTGCCGTGGCCGATTTCGCGGCGCTTCGGCGAACCGATCATGCCCGTCTCGCCGACGCTGAACGGCGGGAAGTTGTAGTGCAGCATGAACGGCTCTTTGCGCTCGCCGGCCAGCGCATCGATGATCTGTGCATCGCGGCCGGTGCCGAGCGTCGTCACGACCAGCGCCTGCGTCTCGCCGCGCGTGAACAGCGCGGAGCCATGCGTGCGCGGCAGGACGCCCGTGCGGATGGAAATCGGACGTACCGTCTTCATGTCGCGGCCGTCGATGCGCGGCTCGCCGGCGATGACGCGGTTGCGCACGATGCGGTATTCGAGATTGCCGAGTTCCTTGCTGACTTCATCGGCCGCGTACGCCGGAGTGTCGCCAGCGGTGAGCGCGGTCAGTGCGGCGAGCTTGGCTTCGCCCACGCGCGTCTGACGGGCCTGCTTCTCGATCACCTTGTAGGCGTCAGACAGGCTGGCCTGAGCCTGCGCTGCGACAGCGGCTTCGAGCGCGGAATTGGCCGGAGCGGCCTCCCAGTTCCAGGCGGGCTTGCCGGCTTCGGCCTTCAGCTCGTTGATGACCTTGATGGCGGCCTGCTGCTGTTCGTGACCGAACACGACGGCGCCGAGCATGACTTCTTCAGAAAGCTGATGGGCTTCGGACTCGACCATCAGCACGGCTTCCGACGTACCGGCGACCACGAGGTCGAGCTTCGAGGTCTTGAGCTGCGTCGCGGTGGGATTCAGCACGTACTGGCCGTCGATGTAGCCGACGCGAGCTGCGCCGATCGGACCCTGGAACGGCACGCCCGACAGCGCGAGCGCGGCAGAGGCGCCCAGCATCGCAGGAATATCGGTATCGATTTCCGGATTGACGGACACGACCGTCGCAACCACCTGCACTTCATTGAAGAAGCCTTCCGGGAACAGCGGGCGGATCGGGCGATCGATCAGACGCGAGGTCAGCGTTTCCTTTTCGGAAGGACGACCTTCGCGCTTGAAGAAGCCGCCGGGAATGCGGCCCGCGGCATAGGTCTTCTCTTGATAGTTGACGGTGAGAGGAAAGAAATCCTTGTTGGGATCGGCTTTCTTGCGGGCGACGGCCGTGACCAGCACGACGGAATCACCCATGGAGACGAGGACGGCACCGTCGGCCTGACGGGCCATTTCGCCCGTTTCGATGGTGACCTGGTGCTGACCGTAGGAAAAAGTTTTCTTGATGGCGCTCACGATGCTTCCTACCGGTTTGGCGGAATGATTAATACGGATGATGCAGGGAGTCGGACGTACGCTTCATGCGCGTCATCCGCACGCTCTATCAGCGACGCAGACCGAGGCTGGCAACGATCGACTGATAGCGATCGGGAGCGTTGTTCTTGAGGTAATCGAGAAGCTTGCGGCGCTGATTCACCATCTTCAGCAGGCCGCGACGCGAGGCATGATCGCGCTTGTGCGTGCCGAAGTGTTCGCCGAGCTCGTTGATGCGCGCTGACAGCAGTGCGATCTGCACTTCCGGCGAACCCGTGTCGTTCGCGTTGCGTCGGTACTGCTGGACGATTCCGCCTTTCTGCTCGGTCGACAGTGACATCTTGCTCAATCCTGAAATTACGTAAATTGGGGCCGTTTTGAGAGCCGCGCATTCTACTCGCGCCCCCCAGCCGATCTCAAGCAAAACTCCGTGAAATCCGAGGCCTACGCGAGGTCAATTTGCGTCGCCCGGGCCGGTTTGCGGCGCATCGCCCTCTTGTACCGGCACAAACAGGCGGACGGGCCTGACCCGGCCGTCAGGCGCTCCCTCAACGAGCGCGAGAAAGCGGCCGCCGGGATCGTAGGCTCGCAGGGAAGCCCCGGGCTGGACGGGTCCGTCGACCGGAACCGGCTGCCCCAGCAACAGGATGCGGGTCTCGGGGTCGCCCAGTCGCACCGCACCGAGTTCGCCGAAAGCGACGTCGGCACTGAGCAGCAATTCGTCCAATCCAGCCTGACCCGCCTGATCCTGACGTGCCTGCAACTCGTCGATCCGATACATCGGAAAGGACTCGAACGGCTCCACCGACAGGCGCCTGAGTCCTACCAGATAACCGAGCGTGCCCAGCCGTGCCGCGATGTCCGCCGCCAGCGAGCGGATGTAAGTTCCTTTCGAGCAGGCGACCTCGAATTCCAGCCGGTCGGCGGCCAGCCGGCGACGCTGAATCCGGTCGATCCGGATGCGACGCGGCGGCCTCTCGACCGACTCCCCGCGGCGGGCGAGTTCGTACAGACGCTTGCCCTGATGCTTGAGCGCCGAGTGCATGGGCGGCACCTGATCCTGTTCGCCGAGAAAGGTGGCGAGCGTCGCGTCGACCGTGGTTTCGTCGAGCGGTGGAACCGGTGCGGTCTCGATGACTTCGGTTTCGCCATCCAGCGATTCGGTCCGTGCGCCGAGATGCACGTCGACGAGATACGTCTTGCCTGCATCCAGCAGACGACCGCACACCTTGGTGGCCTGTCCGAAACAAATCGGCAGCAATCCGGACGCGAGCGGGTCGAGACTGCCTGCATGTCCGGCCTTGCTCGCCGAAAACAGTGTGCGCGCCTGCTGCAAGGCAGCGTTGGAAGAGAGGCCGAGCGGTTTGTCGAGCAGCAGGATGCCGTCGACATCTCGATAGAAACGTCGCGGCTTCGACATGACTTCAGTGCGTCGAGTCGCGGCCGGACTCGTCGTCGTTTTCGTTGTCGGAATCGTCGACGTGCCGTGCGACGTCGTCATTCACGGCGCTGTTGATGAGTGCCGACAGACGCGCACCGCTCTCGATCAGCTCGTCGGGCACGAACCGCAACTCCGGCGCATGCCGCAACTGCAACGCACGTCCCAGCGGTCCGCGCAGGATGTCCGCCGCGGATATCAGCACTTCGTGCGCTTCTTCGGGCTTCGCGTTCAGCACCGAGTAGTAGATGGTGGCGTAGCTCAGATCGCTGGAGACGCGCACTTCCGTCAGCGTCACCATGCCGAGCCGCGGATCGCGGATCTCGCGACGAATCAGATCGCTCAGGGCCCGCTGGATCTGCTGCGCAACGCGGCGGCTCCTGGGAAAAGCCTTGTTGCCTCGTGATCGGCTAGCCATGCGTCGTCACACGGTGCACGCGCTCAGACCGAGCGCGCCACCTCGATCCGCGAGAAGCATTCGATCTGATCGCCGACCCGCACGTCGTTGTAGTTCTGGACGGCGATACCGCACTCCGTACCGGCGCGCACTTCGTTGACGTCATCCTTGAAGCGACGCAGCGATTCGAGCGCGCCTTCGAAGATGACGACGTTGTCGCGCAGCACGCGGATCGGATTGTTGCGACGCACGTAGCCGTCGACCACGATGCAGCCCGCCACCGTGCCGAACTTGCTCGAACGGAACACGTCGCGCACTTCGGCGAGACCGACGATCTGCTCTTTGATTTCCGGCGCCAACATGCCCGAGAGCGCCTGACGCACATCGTCGATCGCCTCGTAGATCACGCTGTAGTAGCGCACGTCGATGCCCGATTCCTTGATCATGTTGCGCGCCGCGCTGTCGGCACGAACATTGAAGCCGATGATGCGCGCATTCGACGCCTGCGCCAGCGTGACGTCGGACTCGCTGATGCCGCCGATGCCGCTCGACACGACCTTGACCGCCACTTCGTCCGTGCTCAGCTTCGACAGTGCGTCGCGCAGCGCTTCTGCGCTGCCCTGCACGTCCGCCTTCAGCACGATCTGCACGGTGGCTGTCTTGCCATCGCCCATCTGCGACATCATGTCTTCGAACTTGGCCGGTCCCTGCTTCGCCAGCTTGGTATCGCGGAACTTGCCCTGGCGATACAGCGCCACTTCGCGCGCCTTGCGTTCGCTTTCGACCACGAGCAGATCGTCGCCGGCATTCGGCGCGCCCGACAGGCCGAGCACGACGACCGGCAACGACGGTCCGGCTTCGTCGACCGCCTTGCCCGTCTCGTCGAACATCGCGCGAACGCGACCGAATTCCTGACCGGCGATGATCGGATCGCCCGGCTTCAGTACGCCGCGCTTCACGAGCACCGTGGCCACGGCGCCGCGACCCTTTTCCATCGTGGACTCGATGACCACGCCCGCCGCCAGACCTTCGCGAGTTGCCTTGAGTTCGAGCACGGCAGCCTGCAGCAGCACTTTCTCGAGCAGATCGTCGATGCCATCGCCGGTGCGTGCCGACACGTAGGCGAACTGCGTGTCGCCGCCCCAGTCTTCCGGAATGACGCCGTGCTTGGCGAGCTCGTTCTTGACCCGGTCGATGTCCTTCTCGTGCTTGTCCATCTTGTTCACGGCAACGACGATGGGCACTTCCGCCGCCTTCGCGTGCTGGATGGCTTCGATCGTCTGCGGCATGACGCCGTCATCGGCCGCGACCACCAGGATCACGATGTCCGTCACCTGTGCGCCACGCGCACGCATCGCGGTGAACGCAGCGTGACCCGGCGTATCCAGGAACGTGATGACGCCCTTCGGCGTCTCGACGTGATAGGCGCCGATGTGCTGGGTAATGCCGCCGGCCTCGCCCGAGGCCACTTTCGTGCGACGGATGTAGTCGAGCAGCGAAGTCTTGCCGTGGTCGACGTGGCCCATGACGGTGACGACCGGCGGACGCGGCTCCAGCTCGTGCGAAGCGTCCGTGACCACCAGTTCGTCTTCGATTGCACTTTCCTTGACCACGACAGCCGTGTGTCCGAGTTCCTCGACGACGAGCACCGCGGTGTCCTGGTCGATGGGCTGGTTGATGGTGGCCATCACGCCCATGTTCATCATGACCTTGATGACTTCGTTGGCCTTCACGGCCATGCGCTGCGCCAGTTCGGCGACCGTGACGGTTTCGCCGATCTGCACGTCGCGCTTGACCGGCGCCGCCGGACGCTCGAAGCCGTGCTGACTGCCGACGTTGACCTGCACCGGACGGCGCGACTTCGACTGCTGCTGATGCTGCTTCTTTTTCTTGAAGCGCGCGCTGGCGTCGCTCGATACGTGCAGTTCGGTGCGCTGGAAGCCTTTCGATTCGCGTTCATCGCGCGAAGGCTTGGGCGCCTCGGTTGCCTGGCGCGCGGCCTGTGCCTGCTTGCGCTCCTCAGCCACGCGCGCTTCGATCTGTCGGCGCGCCTCTTCTTCCGCCAGCAGCCGGGCCTCCTCCTCGGCGCGATTGCGGGCCTCGTCTTCGACCTGCTGGCGCAGCGCGGCCTCGCGCTGCTCTGCTTCGCGTTGCTGTTCCTCGCGACGCTTCGCTTCCCGCGCGTCGATCTGCTCCTGCGTCAGGCGAGCCTCTTCGGCTGCTTCCACCTGCTGCTTCTGCCGATCGACTTCGTCGTTCTGGGTCCGCACCTGCTGCTGCAGGGCGTTGCGGTTGAGATAGGTCTTCTTCGTGCGGACTTCGACATTCACCGTCCGCGCCCGGCCCTGCGCCGACGCGACCTTGATCTCCCCCTGCGACTTGCGCTGCAGCGTGATCTTCGGCGGCGATGCGCCCGGAGACGTGCGGCCATGCGAACGACGCAGGAACGTCAGCAATTCCATCTTTGCTTCATCGCTGATGGTCGCCTCGGCGCCGGACACGTGAATGCCCGCTTCGCCCAGCTGCGTCAGCAGCCGCTCGACCGGTACTTTCAGTACCTCGGCAAACTGGGTAACCGTTACATCCGCCATGAACCACCCTCCCGCTTCAAGCTCCCAGTGACGTGTCCGCGTCCGCAATGCACGGCCGCGGCTGCGCTGCTGCGGACCTCGCCATGCTGTGACATCAGGACCGTCGACATATCCGGCTGCGACCTCAGGCCTGCTGTCCGGTGGAGTCGAACCAATGCTTGCGCGCCGCCATGATCAGGGCACCCGCGCGGTCGGAATCGATACCGTCGATCTCGAGCAGATCGTCGATCGCCTGCTCCGCCAGATCTTCGCGCGTCACGATGCCCCTGCTTGCCAGCACCAGTGCCAGCTCCTTGTCCATGCCGTCGACTTCGAGCAGATCCTGCGACGGCTCGGCGCTGTCGATTTCTTCTTCGCTGGCGATCGCCTGCGTGAGCAGCACGTCGCGCGCGCGATTGCGCAGTTCCTTGATGATCTCTTCGTCGAATTCTTCGATGCCTGCCAGTTCGGACGCCGGCACGTATGCGATTTCTTCGACGGTGGAGAACCCTTCGCTGACCAGGATCTGCGCCACTTCCTCGTCGACCGCGAGCTGCTTCTGGAACATCTCGACCAGCTTGCGCGACTCGCCTTCGCTCTTCTCGACGGCGGCCTGTTCCGTCATCACATTCAGTTCCCAGCCCGTCAGCTCGCTGGCGAGACGGATGTTCTGGCCGCCGCGGCCGATGGCCTGCGACAGTTTCTCTTCCGTCACCGCGATGTCCATCGAATGCGAGTCCTCGTCGACGACGATCGACACGACTTCCGCCGGCGCCATCGCATTGATGACGAACTGCGCGGGATTCTCGTCGAACGGAATGATGTCGACGCGCTCGCCGGCGATTTCATTCGACACCGCCTGGACGCGCGAACCGCGCATGCCGACGCAGGCGCCGACCGGATCGATGCGGCTGTCGTTGCTCTTCACCGCGATCTTGGCGCGTACACCCGCATCGCGGGCGGCGCCGAGAATGTTGATCATGCCCTGCCCGACTTCCGGCACTTCGAGCTTGAACAGCTCGATCAGGAATTCGGGGGCCGTACGCGACAGGAACAGCTGCGGACCCCGCGGCTCGGAACGCACCTCCTTGAGGAAGGCCTTGACGCGATCCTGTGCGCGGATCGGCTCGCGCGGAATCATCTGATCGCGCGGAATGAAGCCTTCGGCATTGGCGCCCAGATCGACGAACACGCCGTTGCGATCGACGCGCTTGACGATGCCCGACACCAGCGTCCCGGCGCGGCTCTGATATTCGTCGACGACCTGCGCACGCTCGGCTTCGCGAACCTTCTGCACGATGACCTGTTTGGCCGTCTGCGCAGCGATGCGACCGAAGGCGACGGACTCCATCGGCACTTCGACGTAACCGCCGACTTCGGCGTCCTTGGAAATGTCGATCGCGTCCTCGAGCCGCAGTTCGCTGTCGGGCACTTCGAGTTCGGTGGAATCGTCGGCGAACACTTTCCAGCGACGCCAGGTGTCGTAGTCGCCCGTCTTGCGGTTGATGGACACGCGCACGTCGATGCCTTCGCCGTGCCGACGACGCGTCGCGGACGCGAGCGCGGCTTCGAGCGCTTCGAAAATGATCTCCTTGTCGACGCCCTTCTCGTTGGAAACGGCGTCCACCACCATCAGGATTTCTTTATTCATCGTGCGACTCCGGCTTGTCCGGTCAGGTTTCCGGCGCAATCCGCGCCTTGTGTATTCCATCGATCGGCAGCTTCACGACGCTGCCATCCACATCCAGTGCAATCTCGCCGTTGCTCACGCCCGTGAGCCGGCCCGCGAAACGCTTGCGGCCATTCACCGGCGCCGACGTCTCGACCTTCACTCTTTCGCCGCTGAAACGGGCGAAGTGCTCGGCCGTCCGCAGCACGCGGTCGAGCCCCGGCGACGAAACCTCGAGGGTGTAGTGACCCGGAATCGGATCGCTGGCATCCATCGCTTCGCTCACGGCCCGGCTGACGCGCTCGCAATCCTCGAGCGTGATTCCCTGCGGGGCATCGATGTACAACCGCAGCAAACCGCCGCCCGAACGGGCCGCGTATTCGAGTTCCCACAACTCGTAACCGAGCTGGACGACGACGGGCTGCAACAGCTCGATCAGCTGGTCTCGCAGCATCCGCTCACCTCCGTCGGTCAATGGCCCGTTTCTTCAATCCCAGAAACGAAAAATGGGCCCAAGGCCCATTCTCGTGATCATCCTTTCCTCGCTGGCGAACCCCAATGGGGCTCACCCTGGCGTCCTGATCCCTTGCGGGACCCTCTGTACCAACCTGCTCGGAAGGTTGGTAGCGGGGGCAGGATTTGAACCTGCGACCTTCGGGTTATGAGCCCGACGAGCTGCCAGACTGCTCCACCCCGCAACAGAGGGCGCGGATTGTAAGGGCCTCAATTGGGTATTACAAGGCGGAATCCGGATGCTTCCGGATTTCCGCGAGGATTCCGCGTTTCTACGCGGAAAGCTTGCGACCGGTCAGCGACCTGGATCCGTCAGGGCAGAACCCGCGCACACAGGTCAATGAGGGCCCCGGGAAAAATTCCAAGGATCAGCACCGCCAGTCCGTTGACTGTCAGCAGTGCACGGACGACACCGCCCCCCTCCACCGCCAGCGAATCGGCGGGTTCATCGAAATACATGACCTTGATGACGCGCAGGTAGTAGAACGCCGCAACCACCGACAGCAGCACCGCGACGGCCGCCAGCCACACGAGGCCCACGTCAACGACGGCGCCGAGCACGGCGAGCTTTGCCCAGAAACCGACGAACGGCGGCACGCCGGCCGTGCTGAACATCAGCATCATCATCACAGCAGCGAACCACGGGCTCTTGCGATTCAGGCCGCGGAAATCCTCGATGCGATCCGCCTCGAAACCCTCGCGCGACAGCAGCAGGATCATGCCGAACGAACCGATCGCCATGATCACGTACGCGAGCGTGTAGAACATGGCCGCGCGATAGCCATCGCCCGTGCCGGCGAGAATGCCCAGCAGGATGAAGCCGACGTGCGAAATCGTCGAGTACGCCAGCATGCGCTTCAGGTTGGTCTGAGCGATGGCGACGACGTTGCCGATGATCATCGACAGGACCGCCAGCGCAATGAGCATGCTCTGCCAGCTGGCCACCATGGCGTCCAGTCCTTCCGCCAGCACTCGAATTGCCAGAACGTAGGAAGCGATCTTCGGCGCAGTGCCGATGAACAGCGTCACCGGCGTCGGCGCACCGTGATAGACGTCCGGCACCCACATATGGAACGGCACGGCGCCGAACTTGAAAGCAATGCCGGCGATGATGAAGGCGAGCCCGAAGATCAGCCCGATCCTGTCCGGACCGACTTCGCGCACGGCCAGCACCAGTTCATCGAGCTGCAGCGTACCGGTCAGGCCGTAGACGATGGAGAAGCCGTAGAGCAGCGTGCCGGACGCAATGGCGCCGAGCACGAAGTACTTCATGGCGGACTCGGCGGCGACACCGGAATCCCGGTCGAATGCCACCATCGCATAGAGCGACAGCGACAGCAGCTCGACGCCCAGGTACACCGTCAGCAGGCTGCCCGCCGAAATCATGACCATGATGCCCAGCAGCGCCGTCAGTCCGAGCAGGAAGTACTCGCCCTTGAACAGGCCGCGCCGCCGCAGGTAGTCGTGCGAATACATGAACGCGACGGCCACCGTTCCGTAGGCGAAGAGCTTCAGCACGTCTCCCATCGGGTCCGCCACGTACGCGCCTTCGAGCGCGGTCTCGCGAGCAGAGACGCCGGTCTTCACCGTGACGATCGCCGCGCCGACCAGCGACAGCAGCGAGAGCGCATAGGTCACCCAGCGGGAACGGTCGCTGAGGAACACATCGACCAGCAGCACCACGCAGATCGCGCAGACCATGAAGATCTCGGCCGAGGCGACCGAGAGATTGAGACTGGAAAGCAAGGGTTCCGACATGGCTGGCTGATCGCGATTAGAGTTTCGACTCGGTGATCTGCTGCACCAGGTGCTCGACGGTCGGACGCATCACGTCCAGCAGCGGCGCCGGCCACAGTCCCAGCAGCAGGACGGCCGCAGCCAGGATTCCCAGGACGACGAATTCGCGGCCGTTGAGATCCTTCAACGCAGCAACATCGTCGTTGGCCACTGCGCCGAAGACCACGCGCTTGACCAGCCACAGGGTGTAGGCGGCGCCGAGGATCAGCGTCACTGCAGCCAGGAACGCATACCAGAAGTCGGCACGGAAGCTGGCGATGATGACCAGGAACTCGCCGACGAACCCCGACGTCGGGGGCAGGCCGGAGTTCGCCAGGGCGAACAGCACGGCAAACGCAGCGAAGACCGGCATCGTGTTGACGACGCCGCCGTAAGCGCTGATCTCGCGGCTGTGCACGCGGTCGTACAGCACGCCGACGCAGAAGAACATGGCGCCGGAAATCAGGCCATGGGAAATCATCTGCACCATCGCGCCGTCGATTCCCATCGCCGCGCCGCGCACGTCGCCGTTGACCTGCAACAGGTCGAAAGCGAGGAAGGAGCCGAGGGTCACGAAGCCCATGTGGGCGATCGACGAATAAGCGATCAGCTTCTTCATGTCCTGCTGGACCAGCGCGACGAAGCCGATGTATACGACCGCGATCAGCGAGAGTGAAATCACCAGCCAGTCGAGCTGCGCGCTCGCATCGGGCGTGATCGGCAGCGAGAACCGCAGGAAGCCGTAGCCGCCCATCTTCAGCATGATCGCCGCCAGAATCACCGATCCGCCGGTCGGCGCCTCGACGTGTGCATCCGGCAACCACGTGTGCACCGGCCACATCGGTACCTTTACCGCGAAGGCCAGCATGAACGACATGAAGATCAGCAGCTGCGCATTCAGCGCCAGCGGCAGTTCCTGGAAATCGGCAATGGCATAGCTGCACTGCCCCGCATCGCAGGTCTGCATGTACATGTAGATCAGCGACACCAGCATCAGGACGGAGCCGAGGAAGGTGTAGAGGAAGAACTTCAGCGTCGCATATACGCGCCGCGCACCGCCCCAGACGCCGATGATGATGAACATCGGAATCAGCATCGCCTCCCACAGCACGTAGAACAGCAGCGCATCCGTGGCGGCGAATACGCCGACCATGAGGCCTTCGAGAATCAGGAACGAGGCGTAGTACTGGGCCGGCCGCTTCTCGATCACCGTCCATGCCGCAATGACGACCAGCGGCGTGATGAACGTCGTGAGGATGATCAGCGGCATCGCAATGCCGTCGACACCGAGTCCGTACCAGGAATTGAACGCGGTGATCCAGGGCAGCTTCTCGACGAACTGCATGTCCGCCGTCGTCATGTCGAAGTGCGTATAGAGCTGCGTCGAAATGGCGAACGTCAGGACCGTCGCGCCCAGCGCCAGCCAGCGGCCGAATGCAATGCCGCGATCACCGAGAATCAGCAGCGCCACGCCGGCGGCGATGGGCAGCCAGATCAGAACGCTAAGAATGGGCCAGGTCAGTTGCATGTCAGTTCTTGTTACTTGCAGGTCAGCGCAGCACGTACCAGGCGAGCAGTGCCGACAGGCCGATGATCATGGCGAACGCATAGTGGTACAGATAGCCGGTCTGCAGCCGGCGGAAGATGCCCGACATCCAGCCGACGACCCGTGCCGAACCATTCACGAACGCACCATCGATGATCGCGACGTCACCGACACGCCATAGCGCCGTGCCGAGATTGCGGCTGCCCTTCGCGAACACCGCCTGATAGATCTCGTCGAAATAGAACTTGTTGGCGAGCAGTGTGTAGAGCGCCGAAAACTTAGTGGCGATCACCCCGGGCAGGTCGGGACGCTTGATGTACAGATACCAGGCAGCCAGCACGCCGAGCAGCGCCAGATAGACGGGCGGCTGGGTCAGTCCGTGCAGCATGAAGGCCAGCGGACCATGGAACTCCTCGCCGAGGTGACCCAGGACATTGCGTTCTTCCGACACGAAGATCGCATCGCCGAAATAGCCGCCGAACAGCACCGGCCCGATCGTGAACCAGCCGATGAACAGCGATGGGATCGCGAGCAGGATCAGCGGCACCGTGACCACCCAGGGACTTTCATGCGGCTTGTGATCGCCGTGCCTATGATCGTCGTGGCCGTGAGCATCGTGCCCATGATCCGCGTGCGCATCGTGATGCCCGAACCGCTCGGGACCGTGGAACGTCATGAACACGAGACGGAAGCTGTAGAACGCCGTGACGAAGACGCCGAGGAACACGCACCAGTAGGCATAGGTTGCGCCCGTGATGTGCGATGCATGCACCGCTTCGATCAACGCGTCCTTGGAGAAGAAGCCGGATGTGCCGGGGAAGCCGATCAGCGCGAGCGAACCGATGAGCGAGGTCCAGTAGGTGATCGGCAGGTACTTCTTGAGGCCGCCCATCTTCCGCATGTCCTGCTCATGATGCATCGCGATGATCACCGAGCCGGCCGCCAGGAACAGCAGCGCCTTGAAGAAAGCGTGCGTCATGAGATGGAAGATCGCGCCCGCATAGGCCGAGACACCCAGCGCCACCGTCATGTAGCCCAGCTGCGAGAGCGTCGAGTAGGCGACCACCCGCTTGATGTCGTTGTTCACCAGGCCCAGCAGTCCCATGAAGAACGCGGTCGTCGCACCGATGATCAGGACCGTCGAGAGCGCGGTTTCCGACAGCTCGAACAGCGGCGACATGCGGGCCACCATGAAGATGCCGGCCGTCACCATCGTTGCCGCGTGGATCAGGGCCGAGATCGGCGTCGGGCCTTCCATCGAATCCGGCAGCCAGACGTGCAGCGGCACCTGCGCTGACTTGCCCATCGCGCCGATGAACAGGCAGATGCAGACCACGGTGATGGCCTGCCATTCGGTGTTCGGAATGATCTCCATCGTGTTCGCGGCAATGGCATCGCGCATGCCGAACACCGTCGCGTAGTCCAGCGAGCCGGTGTAATAAACGATGCCGGCGATGCCCAGTACGAACCCGAAGTCGCCGACGCGGTTCACCAGGAACGCCTTCATGTTCGCGAAGATGGCCGACGGGCGCGTGTACCAGAAACCGATCAGCAGATAGGAAACGACGCCGACCGCTTCCCAGCCGAAGAACAGCTGCAGGAAGTTGTTCGACATCACCAGCATCAGCATCGAGAACGTGAACAGCGAGATGTACGAGAAGAAACGCTGGTAGCCGGGATCTTCATGCATGTAGCCGATGGTGTAGACGTGCACGCAGAGCGACACGAACGTCACGACGACCATCATCAGGGCCGAGAGCTTGTCGACCAGGAAGCCGACTTCCATTCGCACGCCATCGCTGACGAGCCAGGTGTACACGGACTCGTTGAAGATCGGCGCTCCGTCCAGCAGCAGCTTCAATACGTAGATCGAGAGTCCGCACGACAGCGCGACGCCCGCGATCGTGACGCAGTGCGCCCCGACGCGTCCGATGACGCGCCCTGCCAGGCCGGCCGCGATCGCCGCGAACAGCGGAGCCAGAACGATCGTCAGCAATGTGGATTCAGAAATCATGGTGCGGGTCAGCCCTTCATCGTGTCGAGCTGTTCGATGTTGATGTTCCTGCGCTCACGGAACAGGACCACCAGGATGGCGAGACCGATCGCGGCCTCCGCGGCGGCCACCGTCATGATGAAGAACACGAACACCTGACCGTTCAGATCGCCCAGGTGACGCGCGAACGCCACGAAGTTGAAGTTCACGGCGAGCAGCATCAGCTCGATGCACATGAGCAGCAGGATCACGTTCTTCCGGTTGAGGAAGATGCCGGCCACGCTGAGCGCGAACAGCATACCCGCCAGCATCAATACGCTTTCGAGCGGAATCACGGCTGCTTCTCCGGCGAAGAGGTCTCGGACGGCTTCTCGGCATCCATCTTGACGATGCGGATGCGGTCTTTGGCGCGAACGGCCACCTGCGCCGCAATATCCTGCGCCTTGAGCCCGGCACGGTGCCGCATGGTCAGCACGATGGCGGCAACGATGGCCAGCAGCAGCACCATCGCGGCGAGTTCGAACGGATACAGGTACTTCGTGTACAGCAGTTCGCCCAGGGCACGCGTATTGCTGTAACCCTCGACGACGGCGACGGCGGCACTCTGCTGGCCGACGCCCAGGTGCTTCACCCACACGACGCTGCCGATCTCGACCACCACCAGCACGGCGATGATGATTCCCAGCGGCGCATAGCGCGTGAAACCTTCCTTCATCTGCGCGAGGTCGACGTCGAGCATCATCACCACGAACAGGAACAGCACCATCACGGCGCCGACGTACACCAGCACCAGCACGATGGCCAGGAACTCCGCCTCCAGCAACAGCCAGATCACGGCGCTGTTGAAGAACGCGAACACCAGGAACAGCGCCGCATGCACCGGGTTGCGCGCGGTGATGACGCCAAGCGCCGCAACCACCAGCACGGCGGAGAAGGCGTAGAAAAGGATCTCGGTAATGGTCATAGGGCAGACGCTTCAGCGATAGCGCGCATCGGCCGCCTTGTCTGCGGCGATCATGGCTTCGTAGCGCTCGCCGATGGCGAGCAGTTTGTCCTTGGTCATGATGTTCTCGCCGCGATTCTCCATGTGGTACTCATGGATGCGGGTCTCGACGATGGCATCGACCGGGCAGGCCTCTTCGCAGAAGCCGCAGTAGATGCACTTGAACAGGTCGATGTCATAGCGCGTCGTGCGACGGGTGCCGTCGGCTGCCACATCCGATTCGATCGTGATGGCCAGCGCCGGACAGACCGCCTCGCACAGCTTGCAGGCGATGCAGCGCTCCTGCCCGTTCGGGTAGCGGCGCTGCGCATGCAATCCGCGGAAACGCGGCGACTGCGGCGTCTTCTCTTCCGGATACTGCACCGTCACGTTGGGGCGGAAGACGAACTGCCGGATCGTCACGCCGAGGCCGACGACCAGCTCGGTCAGGAAGAACGTCTTCAGGAAACTGGCGGGTGATTTCACTGGCTGGCTCCTACCCTGCCCACGGTCCGATCTTGCAGTACGCGAGCACCATCAGCACCGCGATCCACACCAGCGTGACCGGAATGAAGACCTTCCAGCCCAAGCGCATGATCTGATCGTAGCGATAGCGCGGGAACGTCGCGCGGAACCACAGGAAGCAGAACAGAAAGAATGCGATTTTGCTGAACAGCCACAGGAAGCCGACCAGCGGATGCGGCGTGTTGATCCACGCCAGCCAGCCCGGCAGGTTCCAGCCTTCGAACGGCGACAGCCAGCCGCCGAAGAAGAAGACCGCGGTCAGCGCCGAGATCAGGATCATGTTCACGTACTCGGCGACGAAGAACACGGCGAAGGCCATGCCCGAGTACTCGACGTGGAAGCCGGCGACGATTTCCGATTCGCCTTCGACGACGTCGAACGGCGCGCGGTTCGTTTCAGCCAGTCCGGAAATGAAGTAGACGACGAACAGCGGAATCATCCACCAGAAGAAGAAACCGCCCACGCCGCGCTGGGCTTCGATGATCGCACTGAGATTCAGCGAACCGGCCGCCATCACGACGCCGACGAGCGCGAATCCCATGGCGATTTCATAAGCCACCATCTGCGCCGCCGCGCGCATCGCGCCGAGGAACGCGTACTTCGAGTTCGCGGCCCAGCCCGCGAGAATCACGCCGTAGACGCCCGCCGATGTCAGCGCAAGGATGTACAGCAGGCCCGCATCGATGCTGGAAACGGTGAACCCCGGCCACAACGGCACCACTGCCCACGTGCACAGCGCGGGAATCAACGCCAGCAGCGGCGCGAGCAGGAACAGGAACTTGTTCGACTTCTCCGGGATGACGATTTCCTTGACCAGCAGCTTCAGCACGTCCGCGAACGGCTGCAGGATGCCGAAGGGCCCGACCCGGTTCGGACCGATGCGCGCCTGGATCGAACCGATGACGCGGCGCTCGGCGAGCGTCAGGAACGCCATGATCAGGATCACGCTGATGAACAGGATCACCGCGACCACGCCATACCACACGATGGCCTGGATCCATTGCGGCAGGAACGACAGCAGATCGGCAGCGATTTCAGGAATCATGCTTCATCCCGTGCGCGCTGCGCTTCCGTGGTCTCCTGCAGCGCCGGCGAACGACGCACGACGGCATCGATCTGATACAGCGGCACATCGCTGACGGCAGACGGCGGCGCCAATGCGAGCTTGCCCTGCAGGGTTCGCGACGCTGCTTTCGGCGTTGCGGTTCCCGCCTCGGCGACCTGCTTGCGCACTTCGTCGGCGACCTGATCGCTGCTCACATGATCGAAGCCGGGCAGATTCAGAAGATTGCCGAGCACGCGCAGCACCTTCCACGCCGGACGCGATTCGCCGACGGGCCTGGCGGCGCCGGGAACGCTCTGCCAGCGGCCTTCCAGATTCACGTACGTGCCCGACGTTTCGGCGAACGTGCCGATCGGCAGAACGACGTGCGCGTATTCCTTCGCGGTCGCATACGGCGACAGCGCCACGACGAATTCGGCTGCTTTCAATGCTTCGACCGCTGCGGGCGAAGCGATGTCGTGCTGCGGCTCGATACCGCCGAGGACGACGTAGGACTTGAGCCGCGCGGCAAACATGTCCGCCACATTGAGCCCGGGCGACTGCACCGCGCGACCACCCACGGTGCGACCGGGCAGCACGCCGGCGAGATGAGCACCCACTGCGTTCCCGCCCTCGGGCAGGAAACCCAGCGTGGCGCCCGTCAGTTCAGCAATCGCGGCGGCCGCCAGTTTCAGATCCGCAAATGCCGGATCGCGCTGTGCGATGGCCCCCAGCAGGATCAGACGACGCGATCCATCAGCGAGCTGCTGGGCAACGGCGCGATGAGCATCGGTGGGCTGCGCGCTCGCCGCCACGGCGGCAATCGATTCCGGCACGCTCCTGCCTGCATTGCCGGCGGCCGCGGCCGCAATGGCAACCAGGTGATCGAACAGGTGCAGGCCGTTCGACGCGAAATAGTTCGCGACCGGGAACAGGTATTCGTAACGCTGCGGGTTGACGAAGGAGACCTTCGCACCGCTGCGAATGGCCGCCTTGCGAAGGCGATGCGCGATCAGTGGCACGTCCTTGCGCAGGTTCGAACCCACGATCAGCACGGCATTCGCCTGCTCGAGTTCGGCAATGGAACAGTTCAGCGACGGGATCACCGGATCGCTGGCTTCGTCGCGGAAATCCGTGCGACGCAGGCGGTGATCGATATTCGACGAGCCCAGACCGCGCGCCACCTTGGCGAGCAGATACAGTTCTTCGAGCGTCGAGCCCGGCGAAGCCAGCGCGCCGATCTGGGCGCCACCGTGCTGCTTCGCAATCCGGCCGAGACGATCGGCAGTAATCGCCAGTGCGGTTTCCCAATCCGTCTCCTGCCACATGCCGTTTTCGCGGATCAGCGGCTTCTGCAGGCGATCCTCGCTGTACACGCCCTGGAAGCTGAAACGGTCGCGATCGGCGATCCAGGTTTCATTCACTTCCTCATTGGGACGCGGCACGACGCGCATGACCTTGCCGCGCAGCACGTGCGCGTAGATGTTCGTGCCGACGCTGTCGTGCGGAGAGATCAGCGGATGCTGCGTCATTTCCCAGGCACGCGCACGATAGCGATACGGCTTGTTGTTGAGCGCACCGACCGGGCACAGATCGATGATGTTGGCCGACAGCTCGTGATCGACGCTCTTCTCGATGAAGGTGCCAATCTCGGTGCTCTCGCCGCGACCGACCGTGCCGAGTTCCTGGAAGCCCTGGATGTCCTGGGTGAAGCGCACGCAGCGCGTGCAGTGAATGCAGCGCGTCATGTCGGTCGACACGAGCGGCCCCAGATTCTTGTCCTTCACGACGCGCTTGCGCTCGTTGTAGCGCGAGATGTCGCGGCCGAAACCCATGGCGAGATCCTGCAGCTCGCATTCGCCGCCCTGATCGCAGATCGGGCAGTCGAGCGGATGATTGATCAGCAGGAACTCCATCACCGACTTCTGCGCAGCGATGGCTTTCGGCGACTTCGTGAAGACCTTCATGCCTTCGGCAACGGGCGTTGCGCAGGCGGGCATCGGCTTCGGCGCCTTCTCCACTTCGACCAGGCACATGCGGCAGTTCGCCGCGATGGGCAGCTTCTCGTGATAACAGAACCGCGGAACGTAGACTTCGTTCGCGTCGGTCACCTGGATCAGCATCTGGCCCTTGCGCGCCTTCATCGGCACGCCATTGACCTCGATGTTGACTTCGTCGGTTGGTGCAGGAGTACTCATGTCATCTGTGCTCGTCAGGCGGCGCGGCGCTTGTCGCGCTCGACGATGCTGTGACCGTGTTCGATCATGTATTCGAATTCGTGCCGGTAGTGCTTGATGAAGCTCTGCACGGGCCAGGCGGAGGCGTCGCCGAAGGCGCAGATGGTGTGGCCTTCGATCTTGTTCGCCACGTCGACCAGCATGTCGAGGTCGGCCTGCTTGCCCTGCCCCGCCAGGATTCGCTTGACGACGCGATTCATCCAGCCGGTGCCTTCGCGGCACGGCGTGCACTGGCCGCACGACTCGGCGTAGTAGAAACGCGAGATGCGCTCGAGCGCCTTGACCATGCAGGTCGTCTCGTCCATCACGATCAGCGAACCGGTGCCGAGCGCCGAGCCGGCCTTCTTCACCGAGTCGTAGTCCATGTTGGCGTTCATCATGATGTCGCCGGGCACGACGGGCACCGAGACGCCGCCGGGAATGACGGCCTTGAGCTTGCGACCGCCGCGCACGCCGCCACAGATCTCCAGCAGCTCCTTGAACGGGATGCCGAGCGGCAACTCGATGTTCTGCGGCTTGTTCACGTGGCCCGAAACCGAAAAGATCATGGTGCCGGCGGAATTCGCGACGCCCAGATCGACGAACCATTGCGGACCCTTGCGCAGGATGGTCGGGACCGACGCATAGCTCTGGGTGTTGTTGATGGTCGTGGGCTTGCCGTAGAGACCGAAGTTCGCGGGGAACGGCGGCTTGAAACGCGGCCGGCCCTGCTTGCCTTCGAGCGATTCGAGCAGCGCGGTTTCTTCGCCGCAGATATAGGCGCCGGCGCCCACGTAGGCGTGCAGATCGAAGTCGACGCCGGAGCCGAGCAGGTTCTTGCCCAGCAGGCCGGCGGCGTAGGCTTCCTTGAGCGCCGCTTCGAAACGCGGCACGGGCTCTTCGAGGAATTCGCCGCGAATATAGTTGTAACCAACCGTCGCACCCATGGCGTAACCGCCGATGGCCATGCCTTCGATCAGCGCGTGCGGGTTGTAGCGCAGGATGTCGCGATCGTGGCAGGTACCCGGCTCGCTTTCATCGGAGTTGCAGACGACGTACTTCTGCGGCGCCTTGCTCGGCAGCATGAAGCTCCATTTCATGCCGGTCGGAAAGCCGGCGCCGCCACGGCCGCGCAGACCGGACGCCTTCACCTGATCGATGATGGATTCGGGCGTGGGACGCTCGCGCAGGATGCGTTCCCAGACTTCGTAGCCGCCGATGCTGCGGTAGGTCGCGAGTTCCCACGACCGAGGCAGGTTCAGCGTCTCAAAGCACACCTGATTGGCTGCGTACTTCGACGTCATGATGCTTACTTGTGACGATCCAGGATCTCGTCGACCTTCTCGGGTGTCAGGTTTTCGTAGTAGACGTGGTCCACCATCATCATCGGCGCGTTGTTGCACGCCGCCAGGCACTCTTCTTCCTTCTTGAGATAGAAGCGGCCATCGACGGTGCTCTCGCCGACCCGGATGCCGAGACGCTTCTCGACATGCGCGAGGATGTCATCGCCGCCGCACAACATGCAGGAGATGTTGGTGCAGACGGAAATGCTGTGGCGGCCGACGGGCTTCGTTTCGAACATCGAATAGAAGGTGGCGACCTCGTACACCTGGATGGGCGGCAGGCCGAGATACTCGGCAACTGCGTCCATCGAATCCTTCGTCAGGTAGCCGTTGTTCTCGTGCTGCACCGTGCGCAGCGCGGCGATGACGGCGGAACGCTTGCGATCCGGCGGAAACTTGCTCAGCCAGTGATCGATTTCATGGCGAGCATGTTCGGAGAGTCCGCCGCCGGCCGGTGGGTTGTGAGTGGAGTCGCTCAACGGTCGATTTCCCCGAATACGATGTCCTGCGTACCGATGACGGCCACCACGTCGGCCAGCAGATGTCCCTTCACCATTTCTTCGAGCGAAGCCAGGTGCGGGAAGCCGGGCGCGCGGCACTTCAAGCGATACGGCTTGTTGGCGCCGTCCGAAACGAGATAGATGCCGAACTCGCCTTTCGGCGCTTCCACGGCGGCGTAGGTCTCACCTTCAGGAACGCAATAGCCTTCGGTGAACAGCTTGAAGTGATGGATCAACGATTCCATGTCGTCCTTCATCTCTTCGCGCTTCGGCGCCGAGATCTTGTGATCGGACGTCATGACCGGACCGGGATTCTGCTTCAGCCAGTCGACGCACTGACGGACGATGCGATTCGACTGACGCATCTCTTCGACGCGCACCAGGTAGCGGTCGTAGCAGTCACCGTTCACACCGACAGGGATGTCGAAATCCATGCGGTCGTACACTTCATACGGCTGCTTCTTGCGCAGATCCCAGGCGATGCCCGAACCGCGGATCATCGGGCCGGTGAAGCCGAGCTGCAGTGCGCGCTCCGGAGTCACTACGCCGATGTTGACCGTGCGTTGCTTCCAGATGCGGTTGTCGGTGAGCAGCGCCTCGTATTCATCGACGCAGGCCGGAAAGCGCTCGGTGAAATTCTGAATGAAGTCGAGCATGCTGCCCGAGCGGTTCTCATTGAGACGGTCGACGTCCTTCTGAGTGCGCCACTTCGACGGCTGGTACTTCGGCATCGAATCGGGCAGATCACGATAGACGCCGCCCGGACGATAGTAAGTCGCATGCATGCGCGTGCCGGAGACTGCTTCGTAGCAATCCATCAGGTCTTCGCGCTCGCGGAATGCATAGAGAAAGACCGTCATCGCGCCGATATCGAGACCGTGCGCGCCGAGCCACATGAGGTGGTTCAGGATGCGGGTGATCTCGTCGAACATCACGCGGATGTACTGCGCGCGCAGCGGCGGCGTGATGCCGAGCAGTTTCTCGATCGCCATCACGTAGGCGTGCTCGTTGCACATCATCGAGACGTAGTCGAGACGGTCCATGTAACCGATCGACTGGTTGAACGGCTTCGACTCGGCCAGCTTCTCGGTGCCCCGATGCAACAGGCCGACGTGCGGATCGGCCTTCTGGATGACTTCGCCATCCATCTCCAGCACCAGGCGCAGCACGCCGTGCGCCGCCGGATGCTGCGGACCGAAGTTCAATGTGAAATTGCGAATCTCAGCCACGGGAACCGGACTCCACCTGCGCACCGACCGGCACGTCGTGCAACGACTGGTCGTAGCGGTTGTCTTCGCGAATCACGCGCGGCACCAGCGTGCGCGGTTCGATGCTCACCGGCTGATAGACGACGCGGCCTTTCGCCGTGTCGTACTTCACTTCGACATTGCCGATCAGCGGGAAATCCTTGCGGAACGGATGACCGATGAAACCGTAGTCCGTGAGGATGCGGCGCAGATCCGGATGTCCCTGGAACATCAGGCCGTACAGATCGAAGGCCTCACGTTCGTACCAGTTGGCCGACGCCCAGATATCGTTGACGGAATCGATCAGCGGCGGCTCGCCGTCGATCGCGAAACAGCGCAGACGCAGACGCCAGTTGTGCGTCACCGAGAGGAGCTGGTACGTGACGGCGAAGCGGCCGCTGCGCGGCTCGCCGACGACAGGACGCACGCGATTCACGCCGCGGCTGAAACCGGTCGCAGTCGAACCGTACGTGCTCCATTCCTCCTTGCCGAATTCGAGATAGTCGACGCCGCTCAGATCGATGAGCTGCTCGAAGCGCAGATCGGCATGATCGCGCAGTTCGCGGCAGACGTTCAGAAGCTGATCGGCGGCGACTTCCGCAGCGACATCGCCTGCCACGGCAGGGATGAAGCGCAGGCGCTCGCCGAATCGCGCAGTCAGGGTCGAGGCCAGTGTCTCGCTGCGTGAAGGCATGATGAGTTAGCGGGCGATGGTGCTGGTGCGACGGATCTTGTTCTGGAGCTGCAGGATGCCGTACAGCAGTGCTTCCGCCGTGGGCGGACATCCAGGCACATAGACGTCGACGGGAACGATGCGATCGCAGCCGCGCACGACAGCATAGGAATAGTGATAGTAGCCGCCGCCGTTGGCGCACGATCCCATGGAGATGACCCAGCGCGGTTCGGGCATCTGGTCGTAGACCTTGCGCAGCGCCGGCGCCATCTTGTTGACCAGCGTACCGGCCACGATCATCACATCCGACTGACGCGGGCTGGGGCGGAACACGACACCGAAGCGATCCAGGTCATAGCGGGCTGCACCCGCGTGCATCATTTCGACGGCGCAGCAGGCGAGGCCGAACGTCATCGGCCACATGGAACCGGTGCGTGCCCAGTTGACGAGCTTGTCGACCGACGTCGTGACGAATCCGCGCTGCGGCGGTACGGCATCCGGCGTTTCGGCGGTTGGAGCAGTCAATCCCATTCGAGCGCGCCCTTCTTCCACTCGTACACGAAGCCCACGACCAGGATCAGCAGGAAGAATCCCATCGCAACGAGACCCACTGTGCCGATGGAACCGAGCGATACGGCCCACGGAAACAGGAAGGCAATTTCCAGATCAAAAACGATGAACAGGATTGCGACGAGGTAGTAGCGCACGTCGAACTTCGCGCGCGCATCGGCGAACGGCTCGAAGCCACACTCATACGCAGAAAGCTTTTCGCTGTCGGGACGACGCGGCCCGAAGAGGAAACCGAGTCCGATGAGCACTGAGCCAAGCGCAGCGGCGACGCCCAGAAAGATCAGAATGGGTACGTAATTTTGCAGCATCACACGGACTCTCGGTGCCGGGCCCGGCACCGGGCGCGGATTGTATCAGGGACGCTGCGGCGCAGTAACCCCGCGTTCATGCGCAATTGGATCACCGGGAGAAACACCTATGCGCATCGCGCGTGCACATGCGAACGGTTCGCGATGCGCAGTGCGTCGAATGACGGCAGAGAAAAAATATCGGTGAAGGCAGGGTGAAATTGATCTGCTTTGTCTCTTCCGGATCCCGAGAGAAAAGCAGCAAAAGAGAAGGAAATTGGTGCGGATGAGAGGACTCGAACCTCCACGGATTGCTCCACTACCACCTCAAAGTAGCGTGTCTACCAGTTCCACCACATCCGCACCGAGGTGAAATCGACTCGGTGCCAGCCGCCTGCAGGCGGTCTCGCTATTGTTTGTTCTGTTCCTGCGTCGCAGGCGTTTCGACCGGCTGCTGAGTCGCTTCGAGCGACGGCGGCGCATCAGGCAGCGCCGGTGCCGCTTCGGTCGACTGCGCGCGATCGACGACGCTCGTTGCCGTGTCCGGTTGCTTGCCGCTCATGTAGGCCAGCGCCAGACTCGTCGCAAAAAACAAGGCGGCCAGCGTGGCCGTCGTACGCGACAGGAACGAAGCAGATCCTCGTGCACCGAACACGGTGCCCGATGCACCGGCCCCGAAGCCCGCGCCTGCATCGGCACCCTTGCCGCGCTGAAGCAGCACGAGTCCCACGATCCCCGTTGCGATGAGGACGTGCACCACGATTGCCGCTGTGTGTAACCAGTTCATGTCGCTTACGCGCTCGCTTGAAATGTCTGCGCCACCGGCTCAGTGAGCCTGGGTCGCTGCGCAAATTTTCAGAAATTCATCTGCCTTCAACGATGCCCCGCCGATCAATCCGCCATCGACATCGGGCATCGAAAAAATCTCGGCCGCATTGCCGGCCTTGACGCTGCCGCCGTACAGGACCCGCAAAGCGGCCGCGATCTTACCACCACTGGCACTCTCTCGTGCGGCCACGGTCGCCCGGATGTGCGCGTGTACTTCCTGCGCCTGTGCCGGGGTCGCATTCTTCCCCGTGCCGATCGCCCAGACAGGCTCGTAGGCGAGCACTGCATTGCGCATCGCATCGACACCTGCCAGATCGAGCACCGCCGCCAGCTGTCGCGAAATCACGGCCATGGTCTGGCCCCGTTCGCGCTCTTCGAGAAACTCACCGACGCACAGGATCGGAATCAGCCCGTGAGACTGTGCGGCGAGAAACTTGCGAGCGACCAGCGCATCGTCTTCCTTGTAGTGATGACGACGTTCCGAGTGCCCGACGATCACGTACCTGCAACCGACGTCCTTGAGCATCGCCGCCGACACTTCGCCAGTGAAGGCACCGATGGGTTCAGCGCAGACCGACTGCGCGCCCAGGGCGACGCTCGATTCCTTCAGCAGCCGTCCTGTTTCCCACAAGTAAACGACCGGCGGACACACCGCGATATCGCAGGCCGGCTGTGCCGGCAGCCCCTGCAGCAACGCATCGATCAGATCGGCGTTTTCAGCGCGCGATCCGTGCATTTTCCAGTTCCCGGCAACAAAGGGCCGACGCATCGTTAGTCCTTGAGTCCGAGGTAGAAAACGCTCTCAAGCGAGCGGCCTGCCCAAAAAAGGCGCGGCAGCTTAACGGTCGTCCGCCGGGAAATCAAACCACTGCAACGCCGTTTTTCAGGCCACCTGGGCAGCCGCAGCAACCGATGCAGCGATGCTGCCTGCCAGTTCGCGCACCAGCTTCTCGTCGCTGCCTTCGACCATGACCCGGATGACCGGCTCCGTACCGGAAGGCCGCAGCACGATCCGGCCGTTTTCCCCGAGACGGCGCTCGGCGTGGGACACCGCTTCCTGCACCAGCGGCGAGGCGACGACGTCGATCTTGCGTGCCATGCGCACGTTCTGCAGAACCTGGGGGTATTTGGGCATCGGCGCCGCGAGTTCGGCCAGGCTGCGGCCCGTCTGCTTCATGATGGCGAGCACCTGCAGTGCGCTGATCATGGCGTCTCCCGTGGTCGTACGATCGAGGCACAGCAGGTGCCCGGAGGTTTCGCCGCCCAGCGTGCCGCCCGTTTCCTTGAGCAGCTCCATTACATATCTGTCACCGACCTTGGCGCGACGGAATTCGATGCCGATCCTGGTCAATGCGTGTTCGAGCCCGAGGTTGCTCATGACGGTACCGACCACCGGTCCATTGAGCTGCTTCTGCTCGTGCCGCGCCCTGGCGATGATGTACAGGAGCTGGTCACCGTCCACGGTACGGCCGAGATGATCGACCATGACCAGCCGGTCGCCGTCGCCATCGAGCGCGATACCTACCTGTGCGCGAACACCTGGCACGGTCAGCTGCAGCAACTCCGGCGAGGTGGAGCCGCAATTGAGATTGATGTTGCGACCGTTGGGCGAACAGCCGACGGGCACGATTTCGGCACCGAGATCCGTCAGGATGCGGGGCGCGACCTTGTAGCCCGCGCCGTTGGCACAATCGATGACGATCTTGAAATCACCGAGATTCAGACCGGGAACCGTCGAGGCGCAGAACTCCTGGTAGCGCACACGCTGCTTGTCCATGCGGCTCGCGCGACCCAATTCGCCCGAGGGACGCGTCACCGGCGCCTCTTCCAGGTGTTTTTCGATTTCCGCCTCGATCTCATCCGTCAGCTTGCCGCCGCTGGCATCGAAGAACTTGATGCCGTTGTCTTCGTAGGGATTGTGCGACGCGCTGATGACCACGCCGAAATCGCATTCGAAATGCTTCGTCAGATAGGCAACGCCCGGTGTCGGCAGCGGGCCCATCAGAATGACATCGACGCCGGCCGCGACGAATCCGGCTTCGAGCGCGGCTTCGAACATGTAACCCGACAGGCGCGTGTCCTTGCCGACCAGCACTTTTCCGCCGCCGGGCGCCAGCACCCGCGCTGCCGCGCTGGCCAGACGCAACGCGAAGTCGACGGTCATCGGATGCTGACCGACGTGGCCACGTACGCCATCGGTGCCGAAATACTTGCGGCTCACAATCGTTCTCCCGGGTTCACTTCTGCAGTCCAATAGCCGGACATCCTGAGTGCCGCGGCAACCTTCAACGCATCGACAGTTTCGGCGACGTCATGGGTACGCACGATGCCTGCTCCCGCCAGCACCGAAGACACCGCGACGGCGAGAGCCCCCGCCAATCGCTCGCCGACCGCCCGACCGAGCAAGGTGCCGAACATCGACTTTCTGGACACGCCGATCAAGAGCGGGCGTCCCAGCTTCAGCAGTTCCGGCAACGCCGCCAGCAGCTTCATATTGTGTTCGATCCGTTTGCCGAAACCGATGCCCGGGTCTACGACGAGCCGGTCGCGGGCAATCCCGGCGGCTGCGCAGGCATCGAGGCGGGATTGCAGGAACTCTCGCACCTCGGATACGACGTCGTCGTAAACCGGCTCCATCTGCATCGTTCGAGGCTCGCCCTGCATGTGCATCAGGCAGAGGCCGGCATCGCTGTCCGCCGCGGCCTCGAGCGCGCCCGCTTCGCGAAGCGCGCGAACATCATTGATGAAGGTTGCGCCCGCCTTGATCGCGGCACGGATGACGCCCGCCTTGCTGGTGTCGACCGATAGCGGCACATCGACGGTCGACGCCAGCGCTTCGACCAGCGGGACGACGCGCCGGATCTCCTGCTCTTCCGACACCGCCTGCGCACCCGGACGGGTGGATTCGCCGCCGATGTCGATGATGCCGGCCCCCGCCTCCACCATCGCCAGGCCGTGCGCAATGGCTGCGGCGGGATTCACGAAGCGACCGCCATCCGAGAACGAGTCCGGCGTGACATTGAGGATGCCCATGACCACGGGTCGGGACAGGTCCAGCCGATGCTTGCCGCACTGAAGAAACATGCGCGAAGGGTACAGGGTACGACGGTCAGAAAAAGCGATGCCGGCACGGGGCCGGCATCGGATCTTGCTCGACTGAACGGGTGAACCGGGTCAGTGCTGGCTCGCCGGTTTGCCGATCGGCGCTTCCGGCGTCTCACCGCGGTCGCGGTTCTTGCTGCCACCCATCGGCGGCGCATTGTCGTCCCAGCCCGTGGGCGGCTGCGGATCGCGACCCTGCATGATGTCCTTGATCTGGGTTTCGTCGATGGTCTCGTACTTGATCAGCGCCTCAGCCATCTTGTGGAGCTTGTCCATGTGCGTGTCCAGGACGTTCTTGGCGCGGTTGTAATTCGAGTCGATGAGCTTGCGCACTTCCTCGTCGATGGCATGTGCGGTCACATCGGACACCTGTTTGTGCTGCGTCACGGAGCGACCCAGGAATACTTCGCCGGATTCTTCGCTGTAGGTCAGCGGACCGAGACGATCCGACAGGCCCCAGCGGGTCACCATGTTGCGGGCGATGTCGGTCGCGCGCTCGATGTCGTTGGACGCGCCCGTCGTCACCGACTCCGGTCCGAAGATCATTTCTTCGGCCAGCCGGCCGCCGAACAGCGTGGCGATCTTGCTCTCGAGACGACGCTTGCTGATGCTGTAACGATCCTGCTCGGGCAGGAACATCGTCACACCCAGCGCACGACCGCGCGGAATGATCGTCACCTTGTAGACCGGATCGTGCTCGGGCACCGACAAGCCGACGATGGCGTGTCCCGCCTCGTGATAAGCCGTGAGCTTCTTCTCCTGATCGTCCATCACCATGGAGCGGCGTTCCGCGCCCATCATGATCTTGTCCTTGGCGCGCTCGAATTCGTCCATCGAAACGGTGCGGCGGTTGGCGCGAGCGGCGAACAGCGCGGCCTCGTTCACGAGGTTGGCGAGATCGGCGCCCGAAAAGCCCGGCGTGCCGCGCGCGATGATCTGCGGACGCACATCCTCGGCGAGCGGCAGCTTGCGCATGTGGACCTTGAGGATCTGCTCGCGACCGCGCACGTCCGGCAGCGGCACGACCACCTGGCGGTCGAAACGGCCCGGACGCAGCAGCGCGGGATCGAGAACGTCCGGACGGTTGGTCGCCGCGATGACGATCACGCCTTCAGTGCCTTCGAAGCCGTCCATCTCCACCAGCAACTGGTTCAGCGTCTGCTCGCGTTCGTCGTGACCGCCGCCGAGACCGGCGCCGCGATGACGGCCGACCGCATCGATTTCGTCGATGAAAATGATGCAGGGCGCGTGCTTTTTCGCCTGCTCGAACATGTCACGCACGCGCGACGCACCGACGCCGACGAACATTTCGA
>NZ_DAINNK010000043.1:26931-46474 GCF_036735925.1 Povalibacter sp. | reverse complement strand
TCCGGAAGTATGGTAACAACTGATCGGGACTGGATGATGCGTCCCTTCCCCTGCGCAGCGGGGGGCAGGGGGTTTCTGTAGGTCAGGCTTCAGCCTGACTTCCGAAAAGAGGCCGGCTGAAGCCGGCCCCACAGCAAGAGGCCCACACCCGCCCGAAACACGATTGGCCCGGTCCATGGCTGGAGAATCCGCGGCGCTCATCGCAGAATGAGTCCGCACCCTGTCCCATGCGAACCTGTCAGGAGAATCGAGAATGAATCAGACGCGCTCTGCGTTGTGCCTCGGCGTCGCGACTTTCGCCGCACTCGTTGCTGAGCCGGTTGCCGCGCGTACGGCGATCCGCGAGCTTCCGGCAGCCGCCAACGCGGAATCGGTGGGCCTGTCGACCGAACGCCTGAAGCGCATCGACGAGATCATTCAGCGTCATATCGACGAAGGAAAGATCAGCGGCGCGGTGGTCGCCGTCGCACGGCGCGGCAAGCTGGTGAAGTACGAGGCGTACGGGCTTGCCGACGTGACGACCGGTGCCCCGATGCAGAAGAACGCGCTGTTCCAGATGTATTCGTCCACCAAGGTGGTGACCGCGGTCGCGGTATTGATGCTGTATGAAGAAGGACGCATCCGCCTCGACGATCCGGTCAGCCGTTACATTCCCGAATTCAGGAATCCGCGCGTTGCCGTTCGCAAGGAAGGCGCCGACAGCAACGCAGCGCCGCGCACGGCGGGTCGGCCGGCCGAATTCGATACCGTACCCGCCACCCGCGACATCACGGTTCGCGATCTGATGACTCACACCTCCGGCCTGCTGAGCAGCGATCCGCGACGTGTCGGCATGGTCCCGCCCGTGCGGGCAGCCGGCGAAAGCCTGGCGAGCTATGCGCGTCGCCTCGGTTCCGTCCCGCTCGATTTCCAGCCGGGAACGCGCTGGAGCTACAGCGCCCTGGCCGGCTCCGACGTTCTCGCCGGTCTCGTGGAAATCATTTCCGGCAAGCCCTTTGCGCAGTTCACCCAGGAGCGCATCTTCGCGCCGCTGGGCATGAGCGATACGTCGTTCAATCCGCCGCGCAGCGAGGTGTCGCGGCTGCTGCCCGTCGTGCGCAGGGTCGACAACGCCTGGCAGAGAACGCCTCCCGAGCACACGGGCGAAGCCGCGATGCGCAACGGCACGAACTTCGTGCAGGGAGCGATGGGGCTCGCGAGCACGGCTCGCGACTATCTGCTGCTGCACCAGATGCTGCTCGACAAGGGCGTGGCATTGAGCGGCGAGCGCCTTCTCGGTACGCGCACCGTCGAGCTGATGGCCACGAATCATGTCGGCGATCTGTATCGCGGCGAAGGCGCCTACGCCAAGCCGATGTACGGTCATGGCTTCGGCATGCAGGTGCAGATCGTGCTCGACAGCATCAACGGCGACACCGGCCGTTCCAACGGCGCGTTCGGCTGGGCCGGCTATCTCGGCACGATGGGATGGACGGACCCGCAGGAACAGATCGCGGCCGTGATCATGCTGCAACAGAACGTGCGCGAAGTGCACATCGACTACGAGCGCGCGATCCGTCAGGCGATCGTCGACTGAAGCTGAGGATGGATTTCTGTAGGTCAGGCTTCAGCCTGACTTCCGAAAGAGGCCGGCTGTGACCGAAGGAAATCCCGCGGGAAAGCCGGCCCCACAGTAGGAGGCCCCCACCCTAACCCTCCCCCGCTTCGCGGAGGAGGGGATCGGAGGCCCTATTTCTTCCCCTGACGGATCGCCTTGTACGCCCGCTCGTTCACGGACAGGGTGATGTGATCCACGGCGCCCTGGTCGTCGCGCACGAATCTGACGACGCTGTCGAACGGCGCGTAATAGAAGCTGTCGTCGCTCTCGGCCTGCAGTTCCGAAACGGACTGGCCGCGTCTCGATATCAGTTCCTGTCCCTCGCGCGTGAACGTCACGGCAATGCCTTCCTCTGATCTGTACGTGCCGGCGTACTCATCGAGAAGCCGGGTGTCCACTTTCTTGCCGACGCGCTTCGGCGGCAGCTGGTAGTCGTCGCCGCGCAGCAGGGCCAGCGCCGGTTTGTCGATCGGAATGGCGACATCCGAATTGGTCATGTAGTAGATGCCGACCTTCGCATCGACGTCGCCGCGCAGCATGGATCGCTGGCCCGCGATCGAGCCGCCATGCTGGATGATGGTGTGACCGTTGGTCGCATCGGTTTCGACCCAGAAGCCGAGCGCGTAGTCGCTGCCGAAACGATTGGTGTGCATGCTCTTGACGGATTCTTCCGAGAGGATCCGCTGGCCGTTGAAGACGCCGCCATTGAGATGCGCGCCGAGGTAGCGCGCCATGTCTTCGGCGGTCATGTAGAGATCGCCGGCCGGATAGACATCGAAATGTACCTGCGGCACCGGTGTCGGCGTGCCGCGGGAGCCGCCTGCCGCGTAGGGCATCGCAATGAGTTCGACCATCTCCGGCGAAGGACGGACCGGATGCGCCGTCTTCGCGCCGAGCGGCTTGAGAATGTGTTCGACGACGTACTCTTCGTACTCCTGGCCGGAAATCTTCTGCACCAGAAGACCCGCCGTTCCATAGGCGTAGTTGTTGTATTCCCACTTTTCCTCGGGCGCGCGGATCGTGTAGAGCCTGGCGGTGAATTCCTCCAGGGTCGGCGGCAGTTGCCGGCTCCAGATCGGCTGGACGGAGGCGCCGCTTCGCAGGCCGGACCAGTGCGAGAGGATGTGTTCGAACGTCACCCGCTTCTCGCTCTGCAACTGATCCTGAACCCGGCTGTCGCCGAGGTACTGGTTGATCGGGTCGCTCAGGGACAGCTTGCCCTGCTCGGCCAGCTGCAGGATCGCTGTCGCCGTCGCCGATTTGAATGTTGAGCCGGTGCTGTAGATCGTGTCGGGGGTGGCCGGCGTTCGGGTCTTCAGGTTCGCGTAGCCGAAGGCGGCCTTCCACACGATCTCGTCGCCCCTGACCAACGCGACGGAAACCGAGGCGATGCCTCTGGCCTGCATCTCCCGCTCGATCAGCTGCGTCATTGTTTTTTCCGTCTTCCTGAGATCGAACTCGCCCGCCTGGCTGAACAGCGGCAATGCGGCCAGCAGCAGGGCAGTCGGAAGACGCAGGAAGGAAAGTCGGCTTGGAGTCATGGGGGAATTCCTGAGTTGATTCGCCATGTCGACGAGGGCGCGTACACGACGTGAATATAGGCCTCGGAAGCGATCCGGTCTTCATCGGCGAATGCAGCGTGCGGCATCGGCATGTCGCAATGAACGCCATGTGATGCTTGCACTCCCGTTTGCAGTAGCTAAGCTGCGACGCATCGTCCATCGCGAAACTTCTCTTGCGTGTGCCGGACGGCTCACGCGTCGTTCATCGATACCCGAGTTGTGACCATGCTGCTTGAAGGGCTGAAAGTCGTCGAGTTGTCGACCTGGATCGCAGGTCCGGGATGCGCCGCCATCATGGCGGACTGGGGCGCGTCGGTGATCAAGGTCGAGTCGGCTGCCGGCGATCCGACGCGCACGCTCGTTCCGGACATGCTCGAACAGCACGATCATCCCGTGTTCACGATGGAGAATCGCGGCAAGCGCAGCGTCGTTCTCGATCTGTCGCAGCAGGGCGATCGCGATCGCCTGCAGTCGCTGCTGCGCGAGGCGGATGTCTTCATCACGAATTTGCGTCCCGGTGCGCTGTCGCGGTTGAAGCTCGACTACGAGTCGATCCGCCACGAAGCGCCGCGTCTCATCTACTGCAGCATCACCGGATACGGTCTCACGGGTGCCGACCGCGACCTGCCGGCCTTCGACATCACCGCGTTCTGGGCGCGCGGCGGCGTGGCGGCATCGACGATCCCGCCGGATCAGGAACCGTTTCCCTGCAGGCCCGGGTTCGGCGACCACGCCACCGCGCTCTCGGCGCTGTCCGGCGTACTCGCGGCGCTGCATGAACGCCACCAGACCGGCCGCGGCCGACTGGTCGAAGCGAGCCTGACGCGCACCGCCGCCTACATGATCGGGTGGGATCTCGCGATCCTGCTGCGCACGGGCGACGTCGTCACGGCGCAGCCGCGCGCGCAGCGGCCGGGTCCGATCTCGGGATTCTTCAGGACGGCGGACGATCGATGGCTGTGCATCATGCAGCGCGGCGAGCGATGTTTTCCGGCCGTGATGCGGCTGATCGGCCGGGCCGACGTGCTCGACGATCCCGCATTCGCGCTGCCGATCGTCGACATGGACAAGGTGCGCACGATCCGCGCGATGGTCGATGAAGCCATCGGGCGCATGACGTTCGCGGAGGCGGGCGAGCGTCTCACCGCCGCCGATCTCATCTGGTCGCCGATGTCGACCCTGCGGGAGTTCGCGACGGATCCGCAGCCGGCGGCTGCCGGCTGCTTCGTCGAGATCGACGATGAACACGGGTCGCATCGTTCGCCCGCGGCGCCGGTGAGGTTTCCCGAAGGCGCACCGCCGGTGGTGCGGCCGGCGCCCGCACTCGGGCGTCACAACGATGAGGTATTCGGTGCGGCCGGCGATATCGTCTGGCCGCGATCGAAGACGTAAATCTCCGGGGAACAGCTCCGGGAACACGAGGGGGGGTCGACGATATGAGCGAACCGTTGCAGGGTCTGCGTGTGCTCGAGTGTGGCGACGACGTCGCCGTACGTTACGCGGGACGCCTGTTTCGCGCGCTCGGGGCGCAGGTGCATCAGGTGGCGGCGCCGTCGACGTCCATGATCGGATACGGCGAGGAGTGCGGTCGCGCCTACGGCGACTGGCTGGACGCCGGCAAGCAGCGAGGGGCATTCAGCGGGCGCTTCGACTTCGTTCTCGCGGGCCTCGATCCCGCGTGCGTGAAGCGCGCGGAGCGCCTCGCCGAGGAGGCGACGCTCATCGCCATGACCTGGTTCGATCCGGAGGGACCTTACGCGGGCTGGCGTGGCAGCGACGAAATCATCGCCGCGCTGGGCGGCACCGCGTTTCTCTTCGGTCCCGCGGACGGACCGCCGATGCTGCCGCAGGGGCATGGGCCGCAGGTGACGACCGGTCTGATCGCGTTCATCGCGGCGCTTGCGACGTTGTTCGCGCCGCGCCGCGGGCGCCGGATCGACATCAATGTGCTCGAGGCCGCGCTGTGCTACGCGGAAAACGGTGCGCTGGCCGCGCAGGAAACGGGCGTGGGCGCCCCCCGGCTGGGCATCAATCGATATGTCCCGACGTATCCGTGCGCTCCGTATCGCACCAGCGACGGGTGGATCGGCCTGACGTGCCTGACGCCAGCGCAGTGGCGCGCGCTGTGCCGACTGATCGATCGCGAGGATCTGCTCGATGACCCGAGATTCGCCACGGCGCATGAGCGGCTGATGATTGCCGACGAAGTGGATCGCGCCCTGGCGCCGGTGATCGCCGGCCGCACCCAGCGCGAGTGGATCGAACTCGGGATCGCCAATCGCATTCCCATCGCACCGGTCGATCATCCCGGCGATCTGCCTGCGCTCGAGCACTGGCGGGAGCGCAATGCCTTTGCGCGCTTCGATGAATCCGGCGTTGCCGGCCCGACGCTGCCGTATCGCATTCGCCATGACGGCGCGTCCGCTCCCGCGTGGAGATCCGACAGCGTCGAGCGTCCGCTCGGCGGTCTGCGGGTGGTCGACTTCAGCATGGGATGGGCCGGTCCGCTGTGTGCGCGCACGCTCGCCGATTTCGGCGCGGACGTGGTGAAGATCGAATGCGAGATCCGGCCGGACTGGTGGCGCGGCTGGGAGGCCGGCACGGTCGATCCGACGACGCGCGAGCGGCAGTTCAATTTCATCAACGTCAATCGCAACAAGCGCGGCATCGATCTGAATCTCGCCACGCCGGAAGGCAGGCAGCAGGCGGAGACGCTGATTGCAGCGGCCGACGTCGTCGTCGAGAACTTTGCGGCGGGTGTGCTGCAGAAGCTCGATCTCGGCCAGTCCCGTCAGCGCCAGCTGCGGCCGGGCATCATCAGCCTGTCGATGCCGGCGTTCGGCAATGGCGGTCCGCTGTCCGGCTTGCGTGCGTACGGTTCCACCGTGGAGCAGGCGTCCGGCCTGCTCTTCGTCAACGGCGAGGCATCCTGGCCTCCCTGTCAGCAGCACATCGCGCTCGGCGATCCGATTGCCGGACTGTATGGCGCGAGCGCGATCCTGGCGGCGCTGTATGCCCGGCCGCGGCTCGGCGGCGCCGACATCGATCTGGCGCAGGTGGCATGTCTGTTCCAGGTCGGTGCCGATGCCATCATCGCGGAACAGGTTCGCGGATCGCCGGTCCCGCGAACCGGACACGCGCGAGCGCGCCTGCCGCTGTGCTGCGTGGTCGCTGCGCGCGAGCCCGATACGTGGCTGGCCGTGGCGGCGCCCGACGAAACCACCATCGAGCGGCTTGCCGATGCAGTCGGCGGCAGGGGGATCGAGGCATTGCAGGCCTGGACGACGCACAGAACCGCACAAGCGGCGGCGGAAGCACTGCAGGCGATGGGTGTGCCTGCCGCGCCGGTGAATCCATCGCAGGTCCTGCTGCACGATGCGCAGCTGAGCGGTCGCGGCTACTTCATCGAGATGGAAAGAGCCTTCGTCGGGCGGCACCTGGTGGCGGCGTCGCCGTTCAGGATCGATGGCGCACGTCCGCCGCTGCAGCGGCCTGCGCCGCTGCTGGGCGAGCACTCCGCCGAAGTGGCGGCGGAGCTGAACCGGTTGGGAGGAATTTCCTAGCGCACGCGCGCCTGTCGGCACGCCGCGTCTCCCGATTCCTCATTCCAGCGCCAATCAGGCAATCCAGGCCCGACCTGCACGCCGCCGACCCAACGTTCCGGCGGCTGCAGCGATAGAAAATCCACTTCGCCTTTCAATACCGCGCGGCCGAGATCGGTGATCGTGAAGACATCGGTCCAGGGCGGACGGGCCTCTCCGTGTCGATCGACGCCCGGACGACGCTCATAGACGCGGGCACTCGCACCTTCCATGTTCAGCACACGATCGCGGAGCTGGAGATCGCCCTGGCCGGGCAGCGGATCGCGCTCGTAGGTCGAGCGGCCCCACAGGTAGATGAGGTTCATCTCGCCTTCGGCGAGCAGCTGCAGTGCGAGTTCTTCGGTGAACGACAGGCCGTTGATGCTCGACGGCAGCTCGCGCAGGTGGCGGTGCAATGCCTTCGCGAGCAGCGGCAAGGCCCGTGTACCGCTGCGCATGATGAGCGCAAGTCCGCGCGGGTCCGGCGAGATCAGCGCGCGCCACGTATCGAGTCCGAGCTTCAGCGCGGCAGGCGTCGCCTGGCTTCGCTTTGCCCACAGCATGCGCAACGCTTCCGGCGGCAGTTGTCCCAGGCCGAGGAAGCGTATTGCGCCGGGAAATTCTCCGATGTTGATCAGCTCCAGTCGTGCGGGGCGGCGGTGCGTCGCGTAATGTCCGAGCAGCCGCACCAGCACGAGCTGGTCGTAGCAGTCGAACTCTGACCAGATCACCACGCGGTCGTAGTCTGCGGACTCGTGCAACCGCTGCTCATCGCGCTCCAGACCGCGCAGCACCGCTTCGTACTGCAGCGGCGGATCGCGAGAGTCCGCGTAGTTCTCCACCAGAAAGCGTGCACGCTGTTCGAGACAGCCGGGGCCTTCGCGCACCGGGCCGATCAGGTAGGGATAGTTGTGCTCATGAAAATCGCCGCCAAAGCCGGCGTTCTGCAATGGCATCTGCAGATCGCTGCCGCAACGGATGTGGAGCGTGCGCAGATCGCCATCGAGTGGGGAACGTGCGTCCGGCGGCAGCGCCGCCTGTGCCTGAATGGATTCGCGTTCGCGGGTCATCGCCGCGATGTGACGCTTGAGCGCGGCCCAGTTCTCGAAGCGCAGATCCTGCGCGATCAGGTATTGCGCTTCGGCCAGCCGGGGCGGTGATCTGAATCGTGCAAGCGCGTCGGGATCGCCCGCACGCGCGGCCTTCAACAGCTCCTTGGCGCGTTTTCCCTGCTGTTCGAAGTTGAGGCGGAAGTGAGGATAGGATCCAAGCGGGTCGGACATGGCATTCCCCTTATCAGATACCTGCGTCCGCTCAGGCAGATAAGGGAAACACGGACCTTGACGAGAGGTCGTCGTGTCGTGGGCGCAGCCCTTTCCGCGGACGTGGATGCTCCGACCGAGCCGGAGCATTGTGCGTCCGCGGTGTCAGTTTTGCATCAGGGTTTCAGATATTTCCCGAACCAGGAAAGCGCGAGCCGCTGCGCTTCGGGGCGGGCCGGGCCGTACGCGCCGTAGTGCGTGATGCCGGGGAGCGTGACGATCTGCTTGTCCGGGCCGACGTGACGCTCGAATGCCTTGGTGCCGTGATCGGCGTTGTCGAAGAGTTCTTCGTGCTCGGCGATCACGATCATCATCGGGATGTCACCCATGCGCTTGATCTCCTCGACCGGCGCGTACTCCGCAAACTGACTGGCGATCGGCCAGCCGTTCAGGGTGCGCTCGGCGCCGCGATGCTGGTAGCGGAAGACGACGCGCGGCGTGGGATAGCCCAGTTCGCCCCGGGCGCGCTGCGTGGCCTCGCGATACATCTCCGGCGTCTGTCCCCAGGGCCGGCCGTCGAAGGCGCCGATCTGGCTGAAGACGGCCTTGACGCGGTGATCCCGTGCCGCCACGTAGGCGACCAGTCCGCCCGAGAAGCTCGTGCCCCACAGGCCGATGCGGCTGGTGTCGCACTGCGATTCGCCCTGCAGCCAGTGGATCGCATTCTGCCAGTCCGTTGCCATGGCAATGGGTTCGACCACCTCGCGGATTTCCTGGACTTCGGCCGTGAAGCGGTTGTCTTTCTTCGTGGCCGGCGCCGGCTGCGTCAGGATCACGCGCGAATCGCTCGTGCCCCAGCCGCGGTAGTCGAAGGCGAGGGCGAAGTATCCGTTCTGCGCGAATAGCGCCGCCTCGCCGAACGCGCCTGCCGCGGTTCCGCCCCAGCCGTGCGCGAGCACGATGCAGGGCAACTTGCCGTCTGCCTTCGCGCTCTTCGGTACGAATACCGTTCCCGACATCCTCACGCCTTCGCTGTAGATGTCGACCTTGCGGCTCGCGATGTCGCCGGGAACCTCGAAAGCTGCACGCCCCTGGGCGTGAACGGTCATCGATGCCAGGCAGGCCAGCGACGCCAGCAGCGCCAGCGGCTTTCTGAAAGTGATTTTCATGAACCAGTGTCTCCGTGTATTCGTGGATCGTTCGGTGAGGCTGTGACGATCGTCGCTATGAACTCGCGTCGATCGGGGCGTGGCAATGAATTTTTCGGGTTGTCGATATGTGCGAATTCGCTCGAAAGCTTCTCGCGAAGACGCTGCGAACAAAGAGATATGCATGAATTTCAGTCGTTTGAAGCATGAAGGCGCATCGTTGCAGGGGTGGCGGGAGTTGCATCGACCATTCAATCAGGTGAATGAAAAGATGTTGCCTGCTGCGCCGTTCGATTCATAGAGTGCCGATGGTCGGGCAATACACATAACGATCGAACAATCGATCGAATAAGGGGGATACATGATCGACAGAAAGTCCGTCGTGCTGCTGTCAGCATGCAGCGGGTTCCTGGGTTTCGGCAGCGCAGCCATTGCGCAGGAGAATGTCCGCGGATCGACGCTCGAAGAGGTCGTCGTGACGGCGCAGAAGCGCACGCAGGACCTGCAGGACGTGGCGGTGGCGGTCTCCGCCTACACCAGCGATCTTCGCGAGAAAGTCGGCATCGTCAGCGTCTAGGGCATCTCGAACTTCACGCCGGGCATGCAGTATTCGAGCTCGGCCGATCGCGTCAGCGTTCGCGGTATCGGGCGGCTCACCAACAACGTGGCGTCCGAAGGCGGCGTCGCCGTCTACTACGACGGCGTCTACACGGCGAGCACGGTCGAAGCGGCGCAGTCGCCGCTGCTGGTCGAGCGGGTCGAGGTGCTGCGCGGTCCGCAGGGCACGCTGTACGGCCGCAATTCCATCGGCGGCGCGATCAACGTGGTGTCGAAGCGGCCCTCCGATGAATTCGGCGGGGAAGTCCGCGCCAGCTACGGCAGCTACGATCGCAGCACGATCCAGGGCGCGCTGAGCGGTCCGATCACCGACAGCCTGCGCTATCGCGTCGCGGCGGTGAAGACCGACCAGACGGAAGGCTATTTCACCAACGTGTCCGGCGGTCCCGACGAAGGCGGCGTCACCGACGGCATCTACGCCGAGATACAGCTCGAAGCGAACATCGGCGAGACGTTCGACGCCTGGCTGAAGTACGGCTACGCGGAATCCGACAACCGCGGCCGCACCGCCGCCGCGTACGGACCGTATGAAACGGTGCGCGTGCCGGCCACCTACACCGTGCCGTCGCCGTTCTGGGGCTTCGTGCAGCCCAGCTTCACGCAGGCGGGCAACGTCACGTAGATCATGCTGCTGCACCTCGAAGGCTTCGAATCGGCCGAGATTGCCGACGTGATCGGCCTCTCACCCAACAACGTCGCGCAGAAAATTCATCGCACCCGAAAGATCCTGCAACAGCATTTCCGAGGAGCGTCAAAATGACAGAGGACGGCACGCGCACGCTGCAAGCGATCTGGGCCGGCCAGGTCACTCATCCGTTGCATCTGTCTGCGGCACAGCTTCGCGCGCGGATGGAACAGTTCGAGAAGGAGATTCGTCGTCGCAATTTTCGCGATTACGTGAGTTTCGCGCTGGTGCTGGCTGGCTGCGGCGGCGCCGTGCTGATGGTCTCGAACCTGCTGCTGCGCCTGGGTGCTGCGTTGATGGCTGCATGGGCGATCTACTGCATGCACGGGTTGTATCGATTCGGCTTCATCCAACGGGAAGAGAACCCATGGGAGGATGGCGCGCAGGCATGCGTCGCGCATCATCGCCGGCAACTCGAACGGCAACGCGACATCGTGCTGTCGTGGCCGTGGGGCATTGGCCTCGCGATTCCCGGCTTCGTGTTGTTCTCTCTTGGCGTGGTGTATTCGCGAGCCCAACCGGACTGGTCGATTCCGATCGCCCTGATCGGCTGCTTCGCATTCCTGTACGTCGTTCTCGTGATTCAAGGGCGCGCTCGGGCGGCGCAATGGCAGCGCGAGATCGATGCGCTCGCGATGCTGGAAGGCGACGCGCGGGCAAGCGGCGGGAAACCCGATTGAAAGTGTGCCTTTGGGGGATAGATAGGGCGGACGGGAATTTCAATTCGCACGCATGATCTGCATGGCGGACTCTGTGATCGCCGTATCCAACGCAGAGTTTCAATCTGCCGCTCAGCCCAGGACCAGCGCCGTGATCCAGCCGACCGGCGTCAATACGGTGAGCGACATGGCGCCGACGGCGGCGAGCGCGAGGCCCGCGATGGGTTCGACCTTGAGCCACCCGAACCATTCGCCAGCCAGCGACGTTTCGCCCGCCTCGATCCACTCGAACACGCGTGTCTCGATTCGCGCGCGCCGGCGCGAGTCCGGCCCGAGCTGCGACCACAGCGCAGCGAGATCTGTTTCGTTCATGCCGATACTCCGGTTGATTTCATGATCGCATCGACACGTTCGCCGAGGCGGTTGCGCGCCCGCTCCAGGATCTTGCGCACGTTCGCGGGCTTCATGCGGAACTGCGCTGCGATTTCGGCGGCTGTCAGCTCCGCGCCGTAGCGCAGGCTGACGATCTCGCGCTCGCGCGGCTCGAGCTCCGCCACGGCGCGAAGCAGTGCGGCGCGTTGTTTCGCACTGTCGATGTCGTCGCCGGGATCGGTTTCCGCCGCCGGCACGTCGGGCAGTTCGCCGGTCGCCGTGATCTCGGGGCGGCGCCGGCGGAAGCGGCGGCGTGCCGTATTGACGGCAATCGCCGTCAGCCAGGCGGCGAACGGAGTGCCGGAGCGCGGCGAATAGCGCTTGAGCGAAGTCAACGCAATCAACATGGCGTCCTGCGTGACGTCCTCGGCCTCGGCGTCGGAGCGCAGCAACCCGCGCACGGTGCGGAACACGCGGTCGACGTGATGCCGATAGAGACGCTGGCGCGCCGCACGATCGCCGGAGCGCGCCAGTTCGACGAGCCGCAGTACGGCAGGCTCGTCGAGCGGTTCGGCCTCGGCGCCGGACAACGCCGACAGCGCCTTCAGCAGCGACGACAGCCACGACGCTGAAAACACCGTGCCGAGGGTGCCGCTCAGCATCATGATTCCACCTGCGTCAGGTAGCCGATCGTCCAGACCGAGGACGTCATGATGCCGATCAACGCGATGACGATGAAGAACACCGGCAGCAATGTCGGCACGCCGAGCGCCACGGCGCCGATGACGCCCCAGAGCGCGGAGGAGGCAACGAGGAGTGCCACGACGGGAACGCCGATGGCGAGGCCCGTCACGCCGATGAATAGCACGCCGAGAAAGGACGCAACGAGCAGCTTGAGACCGAGCCGCACGCGGCCGTGCAGAAACAGCCGCGCTTTGCGTATCGCGTCCATTGCCTGACGGTTCTCGAACACGGCAATGCGCTCGGCGAATGCTCGCCACAGGTACAGCGTCACGAGCCAGGGCACGCCGACGATGACGGCGAGAGCGACCGCGATGAAGTGCGTGGGGCCGTCGCCGAAGAGCCGGCCGGCGAGGACTGCAGGCCCTGCGAGCAACACGACGCTGACGAGATTCGCGACGAAGTACAGCACGGCGATTCGAAACAGCACGCCGCAATGTGCCCAACCCTCGCGAAACCCCTCGCGCACCGTCAGCGAAGCATTGCGGCGCGCCCGCTTCACGCCCTCGATCAGCGCGCCCGTGCTCACGAACTTCAGAATGACGAGCCCGATGATGACCGCGAGACCGATGAACACCAGCGGGAGCACGATGCCGGGTTCGGGCGGAGCAACCGCAACCGGCGCCTGCGCGCTGTCGCCCCCGCGGCCTCCGCCGCCCAGCGTGCCGAAGCCGACCCAGAGGCCGAACAGCCAGAGAGACTTGTGCGCGCGGCCGATGCGCAGCGCTTCTTGAATGGTCGCGATGATGTCCACGGACTTCTCCTCGGTCTCGGTGGGGCAGCCATTGCCCCGTCGAAGGGCATAAGCCGGTGAGGGCAGCGAGTGTGACAGCGCAGGCGCGCCCGGCACGGCCGTTTCGATCTCGACCGAGCGGGCGAGGCCGTTCTACGCCCGAAGCCGCGCACGTCAGGCAGATGAAAATCTGCCGATTTCACCCGCAAATGCAGCGACACAGCATGAGATTCGACGTCACAGTGACGCCTGCCGCCCCGACCATCACGTACACGGACGTACGCATGCCCGACCCATCCCTGCTCGATCCCAAGCTCGACGTCGTCTTCAAGCGCCTGTTCGCCGAGGCGCCGGACCTGCTGGCCGACCTGATCAACGCCGTGCGCAGCGACGAGCCGCCCATCGTCGAATTGCAGATCCTCAATCCGCAGATCGCCCCGGAAGAACTGAGCGGCAAGTTCATCGTGCTGGACATCCTCGCCCGCGACATCGACGGGCAGATGTTCAACATCGAAATGCAGACCCGCGTCCACGCCGGCTGGTCCTCGCGCAGCCTCTACTACCTGGCTCGCACCCTGGGCCGGCAGTTGCAGGCCGGCGAGAGCTACACCGAAGTGCAGCCGGTGGTCGGCATTCACCTGATGGATTTCGATCTGTTCGAGGAGAGTCAGGCCTGCTGGGCGTTCGAACTGCGTGATCGCCGCTATCCCGAAGTGCGGCTGGACCGCCGGCTGCAACTGTATTTGATCGAACTGCCGAAGGCCGACCGGCTGCGTTCCCAAGCCCGGGGCGCTCTGGCAGACTGGATCGCGTACTTCAAGCACTGGCAGGAGGAGGCCATCATGCAGCGCATCGACCGCCCCGCAATCCGGAAAGCCCGTGAGCGCTTACAGACCCTGTCCGGCGAGGATCTGGTTCGCCATCAGGCGTTCGTCCGCGAACGCGCGCTGCATGACGAAGTGACGGAGAAGGCCGAGTCCAGGGCGCAAGGCAGGGCCGAGGGAAAAATCGAAGGCCAGACCAATTTCCTGCGCCGCCAGTTGCAGGCCAGATTCGGCCCCTTGCCCGCTGCCATCGAACGGCATCTGCAAACCGCCACCGAAAGCGAACTGGCTGTCTGGGCCGAGCGCGTGCTGTTTGCCGAACGGCTGGAGCAGGTGTTCGAGGGCTGATTGCCCGATGCCGGGTATCGGCCGGCTGGCAGGTTCACCCCATCACCACCTGCTCGGGTTCATTCACGAAATACCCCTGAATGAACTCGATGCCGAGCTGCCACAACACCGCCATGGTGTTCGCGTCTTCGACGCGTTCGGCAATCGTGCTGATGCTGCGGCCGCGGGCCTGATCGACGAAGTCGCGCACTTTCTGCTGCTGCCCCTGGTCGACCGCGAGACCCTGCATCAGGGTGCCGTCGATCTTCACGAAGTTCAGCGGCAGGTGGGCGAGCAGGCGCTGCGGATCGCGGCCGGTGCCGAAGTGTTCGATGGCGAACTGGAATCCCGCCTTGCGCAGGCCAGCGGCGAGTTCGGCGGTGTCGGCGAGATATTCGGTCGCGTTCTGTTCGCTGATCTGGAACACGATGTGCGACGGATCGATGCGCGTGGCCTTGAGCTGGTTCGCCAGCCACTGCAGCAGGGACTTGTCGCGCATCGAGTCTTTCGACAGGCGCACGAACAGTCGGTCGATCTTGCGGCTGCCGCACACCGACATGGCCGCGCCGATGATCCAGCGATCGATGTTCTTCATCAGGTCGTTGCGTTCGGCGGCGGCGATGAATTCGCCGGGCAGGACTTCCTGGCCCTGCTCGTCGATCATGCGCACCAGCACGTCGTACATGCCGCGCTCGCCGCCCAGCAGGCTTGCGACCGGCTGCTGCATGAGCCGGAAACGGTTCTCCATCAGCGCGGCCTTGATGCGCTTCACCCAGATTTCATCGGCCGCCTGCTGGCGCGTGTCTTCTTCGAGATGATCGATCAGGTGCACGCGATTGCCGCCGGCTTCGTGACCGTTGAGGCGTGCGGCGATGGCGTCGTTGATCGAGGCGGCCGCATCCGGCTGGCGCGGGTCGATCATGCCGATGCCGACCGTACAGGTGCACGAGATCTGCTTGTCGCCGACGCGCAATACCTGCGTGGCGACCTTCTGAATGAGCTGGCGCGCCCAGGTCTCTATGTCGCGCGTGGTGCCGCGTTCCATCAACAGCATGAAGTTGCCGTCACCGAAGCGGCCGACCAGGTCGTTGGGCTGGCGCACTTCGTTGATGATGCCGGCGAACTGGCCGATGAACTCTTCGAAGCTGAGCGGACCGACATCGTCGGCCAGGGCATCGAGCCGATCCGGCTGGATCGAAACGAGATGGCGCACGCCCGCCTTGATCGGGTGGGCGAGGGATTCCTTCAGCCATTGCACGAAGAACTTGCGCTGCAGCGTGCCGGTGGCGGCGTCGTGTTCGAGGGCGTCGGTGAGCTGTTCGTCGAGATTGCCGGCGTCCTTCTTCTGCGAAGGCACGCACAGGCGGACGGCCGGATCACCGTCGAACTCGGCGATGGTGAGTTCGATGTCGAGCGGCACCGAGCTGCCGTCATTGAGCAACGCGGAGGCGCGCAGCGAATGGTCCGACCACTTGCCCTGCATGCAGGCCACCAGTGCGCCCTTGATGGCGGTGTGGGCGGAGGGATCGAAGATGTCCATCAACGGCATGCCGATCATCATGTCCGCGGCGGCGTGACCATACAGCTCGATCCACGCCGGATTGGCATCCACCAGGATGCCTTCCTGCACGTAGGCGATCGCATCGGCCGAACCGGCCATGAAGGACTTGAGCTGCGCGCGGTATTCGCGCGCGGAATGCAGTGTGTTGTTCAGCGAGCGCGCCTGGCGATGCGCCTCGACTTCGCGTGAAACCACGGCCTGCAGTCGCACCGGATTGCGCAGGGTGACGACGTCGCGGGCGCCCTGCTGCATGGCGGCCGCCATGATGTCTTCGTCGACCTGATCGCGCGCGATGATCACCGGCGTGCCGTTGCCGAACTGCGTGGCGACGGACATCACCTTCGCGGTGTCGGACGCGTCCGGTCCGACGAAGGCGACGAGCAGGTGCGGATTGATCTGCGCAAGGGCGTCGCCCAGATCGTTGAGTTCGCGGATCCAGCTGCAGTGCGCGGCGAGGCCCGCATTGCGCAGCGTGCTGTTGAGGGCCTCGACATTGTCCTGATGACGGGTCAGGACGATCAGAGGAATGGCGGCTTGCTCGGCCAAGCGGAACTCCAGCGAAATGGGCTTCGACCAACTCCCCGATTGTCTCAGCAACCCCCGCCGGCGAACGTGACGGGCGTCTTGGATGGCGCGCCCGGGACTTCCCTGACCAGACGCGGGACCAGGTAGCCGGGCAGGCGTTCCAGCAGTCCGGCGTGCAGTCGCAGGGCGGTGGCTTCGTCGACTTCGAAGTGCGCCGCACCCTGGACGCGATCCAGCAGATGAAGGTAGTAGGGCAGCACGTTGATCGCCATCAGTGCTTCGCTCAACTGCGCCAGTGCGTCCACGGAGTCGTTCACGCCGGCGAGCAGGACCGACTGATTCAGCAGCGTGACATTGCATGCAAGCAGATCCCGGCAGGCGGCTGCGACCTGCGCATCGATCTCGTTGGCGTGATTGGCATGCAGAACCATCACTTTCTGTAGGGGCAGGTCTGACAGCCACTTCAGCAGGCCGGCATCGACGCGCTCCGGCAGGACGATGGGCTGGCGCGTATGGATGCGCAGGCGGCGAACATGCGGCACTCGCAGGAGTGTATCGGTCAGCTGCGCGAGCCGCCGGTCGCTGAGGCTGAGCGGATCGCCGCCGCTCAGGATCACTTCGCTGATGGACGGATCCGACTGCAGGTGGTCGATGGCGCCGCGCCAGCCGTCGGCGAGCGCCGAATCCTCGGCATAGGGGAAGTGGCGGCGAAAACAGTAGCGGCAATGAATGGCGCACGCGCCCGTCGCGATCAGCAGGGCGCGGCCCTGGTACTTGTGCAGCACGCCCGTGCCCGCCCGGCTCGCCTTGTCGCCGACGGGATCGGTCACGAAGCCGGCGACCGCCATGGATTCGGCGCCGGTCGGCAGGACCTGCAGGAGCAGGGGATCGCGAGGATCGCCGCGTCGCATGCGGGCCACGAAACCCCGCGGCACCCGCAGGGGAAATCCCTCGACGCGGGAGGCCGGAACGGCCAGCGCGGGATCCAGGCCGAGGATTTCACAAAGCTCGGCGGCAGAGGACACGGCGTCGGCCAGCGCCTGCTGCCAGCGCTGGCGCGGCCATTCGCCGCCGTGCTGGCCTGCCAGTTGGCCTGTGTGTGTGCTTGCGGCTATCATCTGCGCCCTTTTTCCGGGCCTGGGGCCCCCTAAAGCGGGCCGGATTCTCGCAGATCGGTTTTTTGCAGTCACACGCTGCGATGCCCGGGCAATGACAGTGTCAAGAAATTCAGCAATCGACTCAGGCGACCTCATTCCATGGGCAGCATTTCCACCAACGAGTTCAAGTCGGGCGTCAAGATCATTCTCGAGAACGATCCGTATTCGATCGTCGAGAACGAGATGGTCAAGCCGGGCAAGGGTCAGGCCTTCAATCGCGTCCGCGTGCGCAACCTGAAGACCGGTCGCACCATCGAACGCACGTTCAAGTCGGGCGACACGGTGGAAGCCGCCGACGTCGTCGAAACGGACATGCAGTATCTCTACGCCGACGGCGAGTTCTGGCACTTCATGGTGCCGGACACGTTCGAGCAGTACACCGCCGGCAAGGAAGCGGTAGGCGACACCATGAAGTGGCTGAAGGACGGCATGGAGTGCGTCGTGATGCTGTGGAACGGCGTGCCGCTCAACGTCACCCCGCCGGCGCATGTCGAACTCAAGATCGTGAAGTCCGATCCGGGTGTGCGCGGTGACACCGCCACCGGCGGCGGCAAGCCGGCCGAGCTGGAGACCGGCGCCGTCGTGCGCGTGCCGCTGTTCATCAACGAAGGTGAACTGATTCGTGTCGATACGCGGACGGGCGAGTACATCGCGCGCGCGAAGGGCTGATTCTTTTTGTAGGTCAGGCTTCAGCCTGACGGTTCCGGGGGCCGGCTGAAGCCGGCCCCACAGGCAGAGCCAGAGCGAATGACGGCAGCCATCAGCACTGCCACGAACTCCTCCAGCCCCGCCTGATCCTCGGCATCAAAGCCCCCAACTTGCGGGCTGTCAATATCCAGCCCACCCGCCAGTTCGTCACCGGCAATCATCGGCACGACGATTTCCGAGTTCGACGCCGAGTCGCAGGCGATGTGGCCCGGAAACTCGTGCACGTTCGGCACGAGCACGGTGGCGCGCCGCGCGGCCGCCGTCCCGCAGACGCCTTTGCCCATCGCGATACGTACGCAGGCAGGTTTGCCCTGGAAGGGGCCGACCACCAGTTCGCCATCTTTCAGCAGATAGAAGCCCGCCCAGTTGAGATCGGGCAGCGAATGGAAAAGCAGCGCAGATGCGTTGGCGAGATTCGCAATGACGTCCGGTTCACCGGCAGTCAGCGAACGCAGTTCGCGCGCCAGTTCGGCATAGAACTGCGGTTTCGGCAGGTCGCGGCTGATGCTCGACTCGTGCATGGCCAAGCCCTCTCGTCACGCTCTCTCGAACGGAAAAGCGATTACCTCGTCGATGTGTTTCGCGCCGACGGCGCACATGACCAGGCGATCGAAGCCGAGTGCCACGCCGGAGCAGTCGGGCAATCCGTACTCGAGCGCGGCGAGGAAGTAATCGTCGATGGGCATCGGCGGCAGTCCACGTTGTCGGCGCTGTACGAGATCCTGCTCGAAACGCGCGCGCTGTTCCGCGGCGTTGCCCAGTTCATGGAAACCGTTCGCGAGTTCGATGCCATCGAGATACGCCTCGAAGCGCGAGGCGACCGGCCCGCGGATCTGTGCGAGCGCGGCCTGTGACGCCGGGTAGTCGTAGATGAACGTCAGTCGATCGTGACCGAGCTGCGGGCCGACCAGCACGCTCATGATCAGATCGAGGCATGCGTCGCGATCGGCGCGGATCGAGGCGGGCACTTCGATGCCGGCGCTTTCCAGCCGGGCAATCAGTACGGCATTCGGGTCGTTGAACGCATCGACACCGGCGTGAAGCTGCACGGCTTCGCGATAGGTGAGCCGTTCGGAGCGATCGACATGACGCGAGGCCGGTAGCACCGCGCCGACCAGACGCTCGACGTCCGACATCAGCGCGTGATGGTCGATGCCGAGCCGATACCACTCGATCAGCGTGAATTCCGGGTTGTGCCAGCGGCCCGATTCGCCGTCGCGATACACGCGGCAGATCTGCCAGAGGTCGCCGCAGCCTGCGGCCAGCAGACGCTTCATCGCGTATTCGGGCGAGGTATGCAGGTAACGCGGTCGATCGACTGCCGTTGCCGCGACGCTGGCGAGGTGGACGTCGGTGACGCCGGCGGCGCTCAGCGTCGGTGTCTCGACTTCGAGCGCGCGCGTTGCCGTGAAGTACTCGCGCGCGGCGCGCAGCATGCTGGCACGGACTTCGAGCGTCGCGATCGGGGCGGCGGGTTTCCAGG
>NZ_DAINNK010000043.1:0-26831 GCF_036735925.1 Povalibacter sp. | reverse complement strand
CAGCGAGGTTTCCCAGCGCATCCGGTCTTTCTGGAACAGCAGCACGACCGTCGAGCCCATGTTGAAGCGCCCGAGTTCCTCGCCCTTGGCGAAGGTTCGTCCGACACCGCGATCGATGACGATGGGCGACTTGCGCCGGCGCGGCGGTGGATTGATCTCGCCGCAATGCACGGTCTCCATGCTGCCGACGAACAGCGCGCCGACCAGGATCAGCGCCATCCGGCCGAAATCGGTGTCGAATTCGCAGATGACGCGCTCGTTGCGCGCGAAGAGTCGCGGCACGGTGCGCGCGGTCGCGGCATTCACGCTGAACAGATCGCCGGGAACGTACACGGTGCTGAGCGCCTTGCCCGCGACCGGCATGTGGATGCGGTGATAGTTGTAGGGCGCGAGATAGATGCAGGCGAAGGTGCCATCGAGATAGGCCTGCGCGGCGCCCGGGTCGGAGCCCAGCAGTTCGTGCAGCGTGTAGTCGTGCCCCTTGGCCTGCAGCAGCTTGCCGTGGGTGATCGGGCCGCGCTGGCTGAGCGTGCCGTCGACGGGACTGACGATGGAGTCGTTCGCGGCATCGATGGGCCGCGCGCCGGGACGCAGTGCGCGCGTGAAAAAATCGTTGAAGCTGCGATAGGCGAACGGATCGGACTGCGCTGCTTCCGCCATGTTCACTTCATAGCCGCGCAGGAAGTTCGCGATGATGAGCCGCCGCACCGTCGGCGACTCCGAGCGCATGACGGCATAGATCAGGCGTGAGAGCAGATGTTTCGGCAGGACGTACTGCAGTCCGGCGAAAAGCCGGTCGCCGAGCGTCGCGGGGGTGTCGGAATCGGGAATGCGTTCGGTCATGCAGGGATCAGCCGGCCTCGACGATGCGACGATAGTCGTCTGCGATGACGGCGGCGGTGTGCGGGCCGGAGAACAGTGCACGCAGCTGTCCGGCGGGATTCACCAGGAACAGCGCGGCGGAGTGATCGACGGTGTAGTCGCCGTTCGGCAGCGGGCTGGTGGCGACGGGAACGCCGAGCGCACGGGTGAATGCGTCGATGTCATCCTGCGTGCCGGTGACGCCGGTGAACGAGGGGCTGAAGAACTTCACGTAAGACGCGAGTTGCTCCGGTGTGTCGCGTTTTGGATCGACCGAGACCAGCACGATCTGCGGTCGCCGGGATTCCGGCAGGTCCGCGAGCAGCTTTTCGGTCTGCGCCAGCACGCCGAGGGTGGTCGGGCACACGTCGGGGCAGTGCGTGAAGCCGAAAAACAGCAGGCTCCAGCGATTCTGCAATCGTGCGGCATCGAAGGCGCCGCCGCTCTGATCGATGAGTTTGAAGGTCGGCAGGGCGCGCGCCGGTTCGAGTGCGGTCGCCTGCGCCAGCCCGAGCTGGGCACCGCCGCGCGGATTCAGGACCGAGCGCGCCAGCAGCATGCCGCTGGCAATGGCTACAATGGCGACGACAGCGGCGATGGCGATGGATTGCTTGCGGGACATTGCTGGAGAACGGCGATGTTCGCCCGGAAATTCGAGGCCGCGGATTATTGCACGGTACCGCCCAGGATCTCTGCCCCGAAATCTGCCACGTCCGATCTCACATGCCCAACGCCCCGCAACTCCGCACCGTCGAAGACCTGATCCGTCATGGCGCCAGCCAGTTCTCGATGGCGGACGTGTGGTTCGGCCATGGCACCGACAATGCCGTCGACGAGGCGGCCGAACTGGTGTTTTTCGGGGCGGGTCTGTCGCATGAGGATGCGCCCAAGGTCTATGCGCGCGAACTGAGTTCGCGGCAGCGCGAGGAAGTGCTGCAGCTGTTCGAGCGTCGCATCCGCGAGCGCGTGCCGGTCGCGTATCTGACGCATCGCATGTGGTTCGCGGGGCATGAGTTCTATGTCGACGAGCGCGTGCTGGTGCCGCGCTCGCCCATCGCGGAACTGATCGAAGCGGGTTTCGAGCCGTGGATCGATGCCGACCGCATCCGTTCGGTGCTGGACATCGGCACGGGATCGGGTTGCATTGCCATCGCGGCGGCACTGGCGTTGCCGCAGGCCCAGGTCGATGCCGCGGATATTTCGGACGATGCCCTGGCCGTCACGAAGATCAACATCGAGCGCCATCACGTGGTCGACCGCGTGCGTGCGGTGCGCTCGGATGTTTTCGACGGCGTCGCGGGTCGCCGCTACGACGTGATCGTGACGAATCCGCCCTATGTCGGCAGCGAAGAACTGGCGGGACTGCCCGACGAGTATCAGCGCGAACCCCGGCTCGGCCTGTATGGCGGCGATGACGGCCTGGATATCGTCCGGCGCATCCTGGCGCAGGCGGTCGATCATCTCGAGCCGCACGGCATCCTGATCGCCGAAGTCGGCAATTCCGAGCACGCACTGGTCGATGCCTTTCCGCGCGTGCCGTTCACCTGGCTGGAGTTCGAGCGGGGCGGGGGCGGTGTGTTTCTTCTCACTGCCGATCAACTCAAGCCGCTGTCGCAGCGTCGATGACGCTAGAATCCCGACCCCGTTCTTTTCCGGCCAGCGGCCAGTAGCCAGCAGCCTGTCACCCATCACATGTCCGGCAACACGTTAGGCACACTGTTCACCGTCACGACCTTCGGCGAGAGCCACGGGCCTGCGCTCGGCTGCATCGTCGATGGCTGTCCGCCGGGGTTGGAATTGTCGGAGGCTGACATCCAGCCGTTCGTGGATTTACGCCGAACGGGCACGTCGCGCCACACCAGTCAGCGCCAGGAACCCGATCGCGTGCAGATCCTCTCCGGCGTGTTCGAAGGTCGCACGACCGGTACGCCCATCGGCCTCTTGATCCACAACGAAGACCAGCGTTCGCGCGACTACGAAAAGATCAAGGATCGCTTCCGTCCCGGCCACGCCGACTACACGTACCAGCAGAAATACGGCTTCCGCGACTATCGCGGCGGCGGTCGTTCCTCGGCGCGCGAAACGGTGATGCGGGTGGCCGCCGGTGCCATTGCGCGCAAGTACCTCAGACAGCGGCTGTCGCTGAACATCCGCGGCTATCTCGCGCAGCTCGGTCCGCTCGAGCTCGAACCGAAGAACATCGAGGCGGCCTACGACAATCCGTTCTTCTCCCCCGATCCGTCGCGGCTCGAAGAGCTGGAGAACTACATGATCGCCCTGCGTCGCGACGGCGATTCCGTCGGCGCGCGCGTGACCGTGATCGCCACCGGCGTGCCGGTGGGACTGGGCGAACCGGTGTTCGATCGCCTCGATGCCGACATCGCCTACGCGATGATGAGCATCAACGCGGTGAAGGGCGTCGAGATCGGCGCGGGCTTCGCGTCGGTCGAGCAGCGCGGTTCGCAGCATCGCGACGAACTCACGCCGCGAGGGTTTCGTTCGAACAATGCCGGCGGCGTGCTGGGCGGCATTTCCTCGGGCCAGGACATCGTCGTCAGCATTGCGCTGAAGCCGACGTCGAGCATCACCATTCCCGGCCAGACCATCGATCTCGACGGCCATGTGACCGACGTGATCACGACCGGCCGTCACGATCCCTGCGTCGGCCTGCGCGCCACGCCGATCGCCGAGGCGATGCTGGCGCTGGTCCTGATGGACCACTATCTGCGGCATCGTGCGCAGAACGGCGACGTCGTCTCCGCCACGCCGATCATTCCCGCGCACGAGTGAACTCCGATTCGCTGCGTCTCGCCGCCGGGTACTTCATGTACTTCGGCGCCGTCGGGATATTCGCGCCGTTCTGGAGTCCGTACTTGGCGCTGCGCGGTTTCGGACCGGTCGAAATCGGGTTGCTGATTGCACTGGTGTCGGCGGCTCGCGCCGTCGTACCGCTGATGCTGGGCTGGATCGCCGACGCCACGAAACGCCCGACGCGCGTGCTGCAGATATCGGCGGCGCTGGCCGTCGTGTGTTTTGCCCTGTTCCCGTTGCAATCGGGCCTGCTGTCGTTCGGCCTGCTCAGCCTGTTGTTCGGCGCATTCTGGAATGCCGTCATTCCGCTGTTCGACTCGCATGCCCTGCATCATCTCGGCACGCAATCGCATCGCTATGGACGGCTGCGACTGTGGGGGTCGGTCGGTTTCATCGTCGTGACGTCCGTCGGCGGATTCATTCTCGACCAGGCGGGCTATCGATGGGTGCCGTGGCTCGCGCTGCCGCCGATGATCGGTGCCTTTCTCATGACGTTGACGGTCCCGCCGATGGCGACGACGGCGGATCGCATCTCGCTGCGGGAACTGGGCTCGATCGTGCGTTCGCGCGGCGTCGTCGCCGCACTCGTCGTTGCCACGCTCGTGGTCATGAGCAGCGGCGCGTACTACGCCTTTTTCTCGATCTGGCTTGAGACGAACCACTACGACAAATCGACCATCGGCCTGTTGTGGGCGCTCGGCGTGCTGGCCGAGGTCGCCGTCTTTGCGATGGGGCAGTCGCTGCTGACGCGCTTTTCGATCCGCACGCTGTTCATTGCGGCAGCGGCGGGTACGGCCGTGCGCTGGATGGTCGTCGCGTGGTTCGTCGCGCATCCCGTGCTGCTGGCCGCCTCGCAGCTGCTGCACTGCCTGAGTTTCGCGGTACTGCACTTTGCGATCGTGCTGACGGCGCATCGCGAATTCCCGCCGGCGTTGCAGAGCACGGGACAGTCGTTGTTCAGCAGCGTCGCTTATGGCGGGGGAGGGCTGGCCGGGAGCCTGCTGGCCGGTGTGATCTGGGCAGCAGTTTCAGCGCGAGCATCTTATGTCACCGCGGCCATTATTGTAGTGTTCGCCACGATTTGCGCCGTGCTCGGCTTGCGCGGCACGAGCCTCGATCAGATCAGTCCCAGGCAGTTCAGGAATTCACGGGCGCCATGAGCAGAAGTTGGAACGTCGCCGTTCTCGGTGCGACCGGCCTTGTCGGCCAGACCATGTTGTCGATCCTCGAGCAACGCAGGTTTCCGGTCGACAAGCTCTACCCGCTGGCCAGCGCGCGCTCGGTCGGCAAGAGCATCCGTTTCAACGGTGCCGACGTGCCCGTGCTCGACGTCGAAACATTCGATTTTTCAAAGGCCCAGGTGGGTCTTTTCTCGGCCGGCGCCAGCGTCTCGAAAGTGCATGCGGTGCGGGCCGGCGCGGCTGGCTGCGTCGTGGTCGACAACACCTCGCAGTTCCGTTACCAGGACGACATCCCGCTGGTCGTGACCGAAGTGAATCCGCATGCCATCGCGGGCTATCGCCGGCACAACATCATCGCCAACCCGAACTGCTCGACCATGCAGATGCTGGTGGCATTGAAGCCGCTGCACGACGCGGCCCAGATCGAACGCATCAACGTCGCGACCTACCAGTCCGTCTCCGGCGGCGGTCAGAAGGCGATGGACGAGCTGAGCACCCAGACGGCGGCGCTGGCAAAAGGCGAGAAGGCCACGGCGAAGGTCATCGCCAAGCAGATCGCCTTCAACTGCGTGCCGCAGATCGACGTGTTCCTGGACAACGGCTACACCAAGGAAGAAATGAAGATGTTCTGGGAAACCCAGAAGATCTTCGAGGACAAGTCCATTCGCGTGAATGCCACCGCGGTCCGCGTGCCGGTCTATGTCGGCCACTCGGAAGCGGTGCATATCGAAACCCGTCGCAAGCTGTCCGCGGCCGATGCCAGGGAACTGCTGTCGCGGGCGCCGGGGGTTGTCGTACTGGATGAAAGGCAGCCGGGCGGCTATCCCACACCAGTCACCGAAGGGGCCGGAACGGACCCAGTCTACGTTGGCAGAATCCGGGAGGACATCAGCCACGATCGGGGTCTGAATTTGTGGATTGTGTCCGATAACGTTCGCAAGGGAGCTGCTTTAAATAGCGTCCAGATCGCCGAGATTTTGGTAAAAGATTACCTGTAAGCTATATTTGCGCGCGCAAGGTCATGAAGCACATGAGCTTTTGATCCAAGAAAGTGTCGCGCCGATCCCATTACATAACTAAGTAACCAGCCGGCAGAAACTAGGGATGCCCAGGACACGGTCGGGAGAGCTGATGAGAAGATATTTGCCGCGCCTGCTGCTGACGGGCGCCATGCTGTCCCCTACGGCGCTGTATGCGCTCGGCCTGGGCGAAATCCGGCTCAACTCGGCACTCAACCAGCCTTTCGATGCCGACATCGAAGTCATCGCGCCGACCCGCGAGGAACTGGCCGAGCTCAAGGTGACGCTCGCGAGCAATGAGATGTTCGCGCGTTACGGCATCGATCGCCCCGCCTACCTGTCCAATTTCGATTTCGCCGTCAGCCGCACGCGCGACGGCCAGGTGACGATCAAGGTCACGTCGAACCGCTCGGTCACCGAACCGTTCGTCACGATCCTGGTGGAAGCGAGCTGGGGCCGCGGCCGGCTGCTGCGCGAATACACCGTGCTGCTCGATCCGCCGGTCTTCATGCCGTCGCAGCCCGAACAGAATCGCCCGGTGACTGCGCCGGAATCCGGTGCGCGCACCGAAGGTCGCATCGAACGCGCGCCTGCCGAACCGACGCGTCCCGTCCCGGCGCCCGAGTCGGTGACGCAGGAAGAGCCCACCGCACCCGTGTCCGCACCGGCAGCCGTCGGCGGCACGTACGAAGTCCAGCGCAACGACACGCTGTCGCGCATCGCACGCCAGGTGAATCCGAGCGCATCGGCCGGCGCACAGAACCAGACGATGATCGCGCTGTTCCGCGCGAATCCCGAAGCCTTCGCCGGCAACATCAATCGCCTCAAGGCCGGCAGCGTGCTGCGCGTCCCGGACCTTGCCGAGATCGAATCCATTTCGCGTTCGGAAGCCTCGGCCGAAGTGGCCCAGCAACAGGAAGCCTGGAGCAGTTCGTTCCGTACGGCCTCCGAAGATGAATCCACGCGCCTGCGCCTGGTGACGCCGGAAGAGCCGGCGGCGCCCGCAGTGCCCGTTGCACCTGCTGCCGAGCAGACGCCGGCGGCATCTGCAGGTACCGGATCGGCAACGACGCCGGCTGCCGAAGACAAGCGACTCCAGGTCGCCAGCCCCGGTCTGTCGGACGTGCAGCAGGGCGTGTCGGAAACGCCTCCGGCCGCACAGCCTGAAACACCGGTTGAGCAAGCACCGGCCGCCGAGACGCCGACGGAAGCGGCGCCTGCCCCGGCTGAGGAGCCGGCGCAAGCCACGCGGCCTGTCCGTCCGCAGCCGCAGCCCGTCGAAGCGCCGGCCCCGTCGCTGATCGATCGCATCGGCGAATTCTTCTGGGTTCCGATCGTTGCCGGCCTGCTGCTGGTCATTGGTCTCATCTTCATGTTCCTGAAGCGTCGCCGCGAAGCGAACGAAGGACCGGATCTGGATGCCTTTGCGCCAGCCGCATTCGAACCCCGTTTCAACGAGCCCGCGCGAGCGGCTGCGACTGCGTCCCGCAGCCGTGCGGACGTGTTCAGCGTCGATGACGATATCGCCGACGAGCCGCTGGCCGACTTCGAGGATGAGCCCGCACCCGTGACGTCTGTCCGCAAGGACACTGCGGTGCGTCCTGCGGCGGCACCGGTCGCGATCGCCGAGCCCAAGCCCGTCGACGACACGCTCAGCAGCGAAACGTCGGTGCGCTTCGATCAGCAGGATGCGCTGGCGGAAGCCGATTTCCACATGGCCTACGGTCTCTACGACCAGGCCGCCGATCTGGTGAAGATCGCCATCGAGCGCGAACCCGAGCGTCGCGATCTCAAGCTGAAGCTGCTCGAGATCTACTTCGTCTGGGGCAATCGCGATCTGTTCCTCGACACGGCACGCGAGCTGCACGCCACGCGCGACCAGGAGGCCGCGGGCGAGTGGGACAAGGTCGCCATCATGGGGCGCCAGATCGCTGCGGAAGATCCGATGTTCAAGGCCGACGGCAGCGCCGGCCGCGTCGACCTGGTCGACGTGAATCTGGAAGGCGGCGAGAACCGCGTCGATCTGGATCTGTTTGCCGAACCCGAAGCCGATGCGGGCAATGCGCTCGACATGGAATTCGGCAGCGGCGAACGCAAAGCCGCCGGGGGCAGTTCCGATCTGGATTTCCTGCTCGACGAGCCGCAACCTGAACGCGACGACGAGCCGACCCGCGAGATCGATCCGCTGGCACGCACGCAGGAAACGCCGACGATCGAATCGCCGATGCTCGACCGGTCGGCGCAGACGGTGCGCGACAAGCTCGATGAGCAGCTGTCGGGCCGCGCCGAGCAGACGGCGGAGCTGTCGCTCGACGATCTGGGACTCGATGTCGATTCGCTGGAAACCACCGGCGCGCTCGAGCAGACCGCGTCGCTCGAGAAGGACATTCCCGAGGACGACGAACCGCACGGCCAGGCGTTGCGCGACGACGAGATGACGCAGCTGGCGCCATCGCTCGGCAGTCTCGATCGCACGATGGAAGCGCCGCGCGTCGAGAAGTTCGACATCGAGAGCACGGGCACCGTGTACATCGATCAGGTCGATCTGGGCGGCGGCGATACCGTCGAGCAGCCGCGGATGGATATCGACAGCACGGCGCAGATGAAGACGCAGATCGCCAGGGGCACGCCGGATCTCGACGTGGACCTGGACAGCTTCGGCGAATCTGCCCTCGGCGGCGACACGCTGCGCCAGCCGGTTGCGGACGTGGACAAGTTCTCCGACGACGTCTTCGCCGATCGCACCAGCGAATTCCAGAAGATTGATCTGGACGTGGGCGAAGCGCTCGGTGCCGACGATCATGCGCCGACCAACAAGCAGGTCATCACGACCGAAATGGAATTGTCGGAACTCGAACCGGTCACGATGAGTGAAGTGGGGACGAAGCTCGACTTGGCCCGCGCCTACATGGACATGGGCGATCCGGACGGTGCCCGCAGCATTCTCGAAGAAGTGCTGCAGGAAGGGACGTCCAACCAGAAGCAGGAAGCGCAGCGTCTGCTGGATTCGATCCGATAGCGGAGCGATGCCTCGCATCGCTCTCGGACTCGAATACGACGGCAGCACCTTTGCCGGCTGGCAGTCGCAGTCTCATGCGCGCGGGATCCAGTCGGCCGTCGAAGCGGCCGTCGCCGTCGTTGCCGATCATCCTGTCGAAGTCACCGCGGCGGGACGAACCGATGCCGGGGTTCACGCGGCGATCCAGGTCGTCCATTTCGATTCGCCGTCCGTCCGTTCCGAACGCAACTGGGTGCTCGGCACCAATACCAACCTGCCGACGCAGGTCAGCGCGCTATGGGCGCGCGAGGTCCCTGACTCCTTTCACGCGCGCTACAGCGCGATGGCGCGCAGCTATCGCTACCTGATTCTCAATCGGCCGGTGCGCCCTGCGCTGCGCGCCGGCAACGTCACGTGGGTGCGCGATCCGCTCGATCACGAACGCATGCACGCGGCCGCGCAGCAACTGGTCGGCGAACACGATTTCTCCTCGTTCCGTGCGGCCGAATGCCAGTCGCGCTCGCCGACGCGGCGCCTGCAACGGATACAGGTCCGCCGACAGGACGAACTGCTCTGTCTCGACGTGACGGCCAATGCCTTTCTGCATCACATGGTGCGCAACATCGCCGGCACCTTGATCGCAGTGGGAAAGGGCGACCAACCGGTCGAATGGGTCGCTGACGTGCTCGCGGCGCGGGATCGCCGCGTCGCAGGGATCACGGCGCCGCCCGACGGACTGTATCTGGCGGCCATCCAGTACGAAGGAATCCTCGGCCTGCCGAGCGTCGCGGGCGACCTCCTGGGCTTCCCTTGCCCGTCTCGCCCAGACCAAGTATAGATGCCGCCTCTTGCGGGCCCCCGGCGCCCTGAGGGAACAAGCTTCCGATGACCTGGTTCGAAAAAATCATGCCTTCGCGGATCAAGACCGAACGCCGTACGCGTTCGGTGCCGGAAGGTCTGTGGATGAAATGTGCGGCCTGCGATGCCGTGCTGTACCGCGCGGAACTCGAGCGCAACCTGCACGTGTGCCCGAAGTGTTCGCACCACATGCGCATCGGTGCCCGCGAACGTCTCGAACACTTTCTCGATCCGGATTCCTTCGCCGAATTCGCCGACAACGTCGAGCCGGAAGATCCGCTCAAGTTCCGCGACAGCAAGAAGTATCGCGATCGACTCTTGCAGGCGCAGAAGAGCACGGAAGAAACGGATGCACTGATCGTCATGGCCGGCACGGTGCACGGACTGCCGCTGGTGGCGTGCGCCTTCGAGTTCCAGTTCATGGGCGGCTCCATGGGTTCGGTGGTCGGTGAGCGCTTCGTGCGTGCGGCGGAATACTGCCTCGAACATCGCGTGCCGCTGATCTGCTTCAGCGCGAGCGGCGGTGCGCGCATGCAGGAGGCGCTGCTGTCGCTGCTGCAGATGGCCAAGACCAGTGCGGTGCTTGCGCGCATGGCGCGCGAACGCATTCCCTATATTTCCGTGATGACGGATCCGACCACGGGCGGCGTGTCCGCCAGTCTGGCGATGCTGGGCGACGTGAACATCGGCGAACCCAAGGCTCTCATCGGTTTCGCCGGCGCACGCGTGATCCAGCAGACCGTGCGCGAGACCCTGCCGGAAGGATTCCAGCGCAGTGAATTCCTGCTCGAGCACGGCGCGCTCGACATGATCGTCGATCGCCGCGACATGCGTGACCGGATCGCCGGCCTGCTGGCGATGTTCACCAACAAGACGCTGCCGACACCTTCCTGAGTACACGATCGGATCAGCGCGATCCGATTTCACTGCCATGCGCTTCACGACGCTGACCGACTGGCTCGCGTGGCAGCAGACGCTGCATCCGAACGCGATCGATCTGGGACTCGAGCGGCTCAACCGCACGCTGCAGCGCCTGGGCTGGCGTCGGCCCGCCTGTCCCGTCATCACCGTGGCGGGAACCAATGGCAAGGGGTCGAGCGTGGCCCTGCTCAACCGCATCCTGGGCGAGGCGGGGTACCGGGTCGGCACATTCACTTCGCCGCATCTGCTGCGCTACAACGAGCGCATCATGATCGCGGACCGCGAAGTCTCCGACGCATCGCTGATCGCGGCATTCGAACGGATCGATGCGGTGCGCGGTGCGGACACGCTGACGTATTTCGAGTTCAATGCGCTCGCCGCGCTGCTGGTATTCGAAACCGCCGGCCTCGATGCGCTGGTGCTCGAGGTCGGCCTGGGCGGGCGGCTGGATGCGGCGAATGCCGTCGATGCGGACGTGGCGCTGATCACCTCCATCGATCTCGATCATTGCGAATGGCTGGGACCCGACGTCGAATCGATCGGACGGGAGAAGGCGGGCATCTTCCGTGCCGGACAGACGGCGATCTTCGGTTCGGGCGCCATGCCGGCGTCGATCCAGTCGGTGGCCGATGCGCTCGGTACGAAGCTGCTGTGCCACGGCCGCGATTATCAGGTACGCCGTTCAGGCACTCGCTGGTCGTGGCAGGGTGTGCACGGCCGTCTCGATGACCTGCCGGCACCGGCGCTGGTCGGCGACATCCAGTTCGACAACGCGGCTGCGGTACTGACTGTGCTGGAGGCTCTGGCGGAACGCCTGCCCGTATCCCGGGATGCGATCGAGCGAGGATTGCGCAAGGTGCAGATCACCGGGCGATTCCAGCGCATCCGCAGAGATCACGAATGGATTCTCGATGTCGCACACAACCCGGCCGCGGCGCGGGTTCTTGCCTCGCAACTTGCGACCCCTGCGACGAAGGGGCGCACGATCGCCGTGTGCGGCATCCTCGGCGACAAGGACATCGAAGGCATCTGCCGCACGCTGACCTCGAGCATCGATGTCTGGATCGCAGCCGGATTGGGCAGCGAACGCTCCATCCGTGCCGCCGATCTCGGCGAGCGCCTGCGCCAATGCGGAGCGAATGTCTTTGCGACTACCGACAACGTGTCGCAAGCATGCGCGACCGCCGCATCGCTGGCTGCAGCCGCCGATCGGATCGTCGTGTTCGGTTCGTTCCTGACCGTCGCCGCGGCGCTGCAGTGGCTGGAAGGCGAGGGCGGCTGAACGCGGCGTTGCAGACAGCGGCGCAACGCCCGTTGCGGATGTTTATACTTTGCGCCCGTGGAACGTCACGTAAAAGAACGGCTCATCGGTGCGGCGGTACTGGTCGCGGCAGCAGTCATCCTGATTCCGGAAATGCTTTCCGGACGTGGCGAGGTAGCGGATGAGAAACCGACCGCCGCGACGTCGGCCGGCGAGACGCCGCTGAAGACCTACACCATCGATCTCAACCGGTCACCGCCGCAATCTGCTGCCTCCGGACCCGAATCACTGACGACGAGTGCGCCGCCGCCGGAAACGGCGCCGCCTCCTGAGACGATCGCGGAAGCGACTTCGACGCCAGGCACTCAGGCAATCCCTGAATCGGCCGCGTCGACTGCAGCGCCCGAACGCCAATCCCCACCTCCCGTCGGAGCGACGGCTCCGCCCGCCGGGCGACCTGCGACGACAAAACCCGTCGCGCCCGAGCCGACGCCGGCGCGAAGCGCGATCCCGGACAACAAGCCCGCAGGCGCCGGCTGGGCCGTGCAGCTCGGCAGCTTTTCCAGCCGCGCCACCGCCGACAGCATGGCGGGCAAGCTGCGCGGCGAGGGATACGAAGCTTTTGTGATGCCGGTCAAATCCGCGACCGGCACGCTGTATAGAGTGCGTATCGGGCCGATGGCGGATCGCGATGACGCGACTCGCGTGCTCGGCAAGGTCAAAGGCAACGTTCCGGCGGCCACCGTTGTCAAGCATCCGTGACGCAAAGTGTTCACCGGAGCAAACAAGCATCGGGCGCATGGCAAGTCCGTAAAGCCCGCTGGTAGACTTCGCGCACTGCAACAGATGCGACGAACCGAGTCCTCGAGCCGCCGCGAATGTCACAGCGATCCGTTCATCGACTCCCGCTTACCAACGACGATCCACCGGTGACGCACCGTCCATGAACGGCGCTGACTATCTCATTCTGGGCGTGCTCGCGGTTTCCATGCTGCTGGGCATGTATCGCGGCTTCGTTCGCGAGTCGATCGGCCTGCTGGCCTGGCTCGGCGGCCTGTGGCTGGCGTGGCGCTACGCGTCGCTGGTCGAACCTTTCCTCGGCGGTGCGCTGTCCGAACCGCCCGTGCGTACCTGGGCAGCGCGGACACTTATCGTCGTCTGCGTCGTCCTGCTGGGCTGGATGGTGGCCGGTATCCTCGGATACCTGTTGCGGCATTCGGGCCTCAGTATCGTGGTCGATCGTCTGCTGGGCATGCTGTTCGGCCTGCTGCGCGGCGCGGTCGTGATCGCCGCGCTCATCCTGCTGGCGCAGTTCGCCCAGATGGACGAGGTGAAATGGTGGAAGCGCTCCGTGCTGATGCCTTACGCCGTCGAATTCTCTGCCTGGATTGAGGCGTTTGCCGAAACCGGCATGCGGCTGCTTGAAGAGCAGGCGCTGATCCCCCATTTCCCGTCCGCGGCGTCGTCATCGAGGGCCTGATCCCATGTGCGGAATCGTCGGTATCGTCGGCCACTCGCCCGTCAACCAGCAGATCTATGACGCGCTGACCGTGTTGCAGCACCGCGGCCAGGACGCCGCCGGCATCATGACCGCCCACGAGGGCGAACTGTTCCTGCGCAAGCAGAATGGCCTGGTCCGCGATGTCTTTCAGCACCGCCACATGCTGGCGCTGAAGGGCAATATCGGCATCGGCCATGTCCGTTATCCGACCGCCGGCTGCGACAGCGCTTCCGAAGCGCAACCGTTCTTCGTCAATTCGCCGTACGGCATCTGTCTCGGTCACAACGGCAACCTGACGAATGCGTCCGAACTGGCGGAAGTCCTCGTCCGCGAAGATCGCCGTCACCTCAACACCAGTTCCGATTCTGAAGTCCTGCTCAACGTGCTCGCCAGCGAGCTGTCGAACGCAGGCGCGCCGCGTGCGTCTGCCGCGGACATCTTTGCCGCGCTGACCGCCGTTTATCGTCGTTGTCGCGGCGGTTTCGCCGTCGTTGCGATGATCGTCGGCCACGGACTGGTCGGCTTCCGCGATCCGCATGGCATTCGCCCGCTGGTGCTCGGCAAGCGCGAGTCGGCGCAGGGCCCGGAATACATGCTCGCTTCCGAAAGCGTGGCGCTCGACATGCTCGGTTTCGCACGCGTGCGCGACATCGCGCCTGGCGAAGCCGTGTTCATCGACGAACAGGGCCGCTTCTATTCGCAGCAGTGCGTGGCCGCGGGCACCACAACGCCCTGCATCTTCGAATACGTCTATTTCGCGCGGCCGGATTCCATCATCGACAACATCTCCGTGCACAAGGCGCGCCTGCGCATGGGCGATCTGCTCGCGGAAAAAATCCGTCGCGTCTGGCCGGATCACGACATCGACGTCGTCATTCCGATTCCGGACACGAGCCGCACGGCGGCGGTGCAGGTATCGCAACTGCTCGGCATCAAGTATCGCGAAGGCTTCGTCAAGAACCGCTACATCGGCCGCACGTTCATCATGCCGGGCCAGGAGCAGCGCGCGAAGTCGGTACGCTCGAAGCTCAATGTCATCGACCTCGAGTTCCGCGGCAAGAACGTGCTGCTGATCGACGATTCCATCGTGCGCGGCACGACCTCGGCGCAGATCATCGATCTGGCGCGCGAAGCCGGCGCCCGTCGCGTGTACTTCGCATCGGCGGCGCCGCCGGTGCGCTTCCCGAACGTCTATGGCATCGACATGCCGGCGGCGGCCGAACTGGTGGCTGCGGGACGCTCGGAAGATGAAGTCGCAGACATCATCGGCGCCGACCGGCTCATCTATCAGGACCTCGGCGATCTCGTGCACGCCTGCCAGCATCACGACTCCGAGGTGCATCAGTTCGATACGTCGTGCTTCTCCGGCGAGTACGTGACCGGCGACATCACGCCGGCGTATCTGGATCGCCTGCAGGCCGAGCGTTCGGATCAGGCCAAAGAAAAGCGCCGGCAGGTCAGCCGGCATTCGCTCAAGGCCATCCGCGCGGTCTGACGCGTCCGGCGGAGGAGGGGACTCCGTGTCATCTGGAGTACCGTCAGCCGCCGGCAGGACCTCGCCGACCACCCAGTCGCAGTCGACGCCGCGGCTGCTGATCATCACCGATCACACCGAACTCGGGCGCGCGCTCGAACACCACGCCACTGTCGTCTGGCCCGATGCCGAATGTCGCGTGCACGCGCCGACGGTGTCCGGTCGATTCCACGCCGCGTTCACTGCGCTCGGCTATGACGTCGTCATCCTCGACGATCGCGTCGAGCGCGGACGCGGCGAGGAATGGCTCGAGAATCTGCTGCGGCGCGAGGCGTTTCCTCCGATCGTGTATCTCGCGCCTGGCGATGAGCCGGCGCTGGCGAAACGCATACTGGAGCGCGGCGTCATCGACGTACTCGTACGCGAACGAATCGATCATCGACGACTGGCCTCGGCACTGCGCGACGCGGTGCAACGCCGGCGTCAGCAGATTTCACTGCAGCGGATGAGTGCGCAGGCGCGCGCCAGTTCGACGTTCGGCCCGGTGACGATCCGCGGACATCGCTTCGTCCGCGAGATCGCCGTGGGCGGTACTTCGATGGTGTACCTGGCGGAAAGCGAGCGCGCCGGCGACATGGTCGTGCTCAAGGTGCTGCGGGATGCGCCCGAAGCACGCGATCCGCAGGCGCAGTTCGCGCGCTTCCTGCAGGAATACGAACTGATCTCGCGCATCCGCCATCCGAACGTGGTGCGCATCTACGATCTCGGCATCGCCGACGATCATGCCTACATCGCCATGGAGCATTTTCCGCTCGGCGATCTGCGCGGCCACATCGCGAGTGTGCTGCGACCGGCGGAAGCACTGGCTTATCTCGGCCAGATGGCGGGCGCGCTGCAGGTCGTGCATGAAGTCGGCGTCCTGCATCGCGACCTCAAGCCCGGGAACATCATGATGCGCGCGGACGGCTCGATCGCGCTGATCGACTTTGGCCTCGCCAAGCAGGTCTCGCTCGACGTCGACATGACCGGCACCGGCGAAATTTTCGGCACGCCGTACTACATGAGTCCGGAACAGGGACACGGCCAGGAACTCGATGAGCGCAGCGATCTGTACAGCCTGGGCGTGATCTTTTACGAGATGCTGATGCGGCGGAAACCGTATCTCGCGGCGAACCCGATGGCGGTGTTGTACATGCACGGCAACGCGCCGATTCCATTGCTCGAAGGACCGCTGACCCGCTACCAGTCGATCCTCAATCGCCTGCTGGCGAAGGACAGGACGGACCGCTTCGCATCGGCCGGCGAATTGCTGGCTTGCGTGCGTCAGCTGCAGGCGGAAGGATAACCGCCGTGAATGCCGTTGCCGCCGTCGCCGAAGACAGATCCGTGCTCCTCGCGGCGACGCCCGCGCGCTGGTTCGAGGTGGCGCGCGAGCGTTGGGGCGAATTGCTGGTCGATCACGCCAGCTGCGAAAAGAAGGCGGCCTCGACGGCGCTCAGTCTCATCTTCACGTATCCCGAAGACTTCGCACTGACGGATCGCCTGTCGCGTCTCGCGCGCGAAGAATTGCGGCACTTCGAACACGTCCAGAAATGCATGCGCGAGCTGGGCGTGCCGTTCGCGCGCCTCAAGCCTTCCCGCTATGCCGAAGGTCTGCGCAAGACCGTGCGTGCAAACGAGCCGCAACGGTTGCTGGACCTGCTGCTGTGCGGGGCATTGATCGAGGCGCGCTCGTGCGAGCGTTTCGAAGGACTCGTGCCGGTGCTGCCGGATCCGATCGCAGGCTTCTATGCAGGGCTCGCGCAATCCGAGGCGCGGCACCGCAGTCTCTACCTGCGTCTCGCCGAGCAGCGCACAGGCGGCGAAGACTGGCAGGCGCGATTGCTTGTGCTGGCGGAAGTGGAGGCCGAACTCGCGACGTCGCCGGATCCGCAGTTCCGGTTCCACTCGGGCGAGCCGGCGTTCTGATTCAGCGCCTCGCCAGTCCGGCGAGTTCAAATCCTGTCGAGCTCCAGCGCAGCACGCTGCCCTGCTCGTACCAGTCGCCGAGCACGATGCGCGTCGCTTCGTGACCATCCACCGTCAGTCGATGGACCGCGGGACGATGCGTGTGTCCGTGAATCATGCAGTCGACGCCGAAGCAGCGGAACGTTGCGGCAACGGCGTCGTGATTCACGTCCATGATGGAGGGCGCGGCCTTGTCCATGGCGTCGATGTGCGCCTTGCTGCCAGCGCGCATTTTCCCGGCGAGTCGTTGCCGCTGCCGCAGGGTCAGATTGCGCAGGACGAATTGCACGAACGGGTTGCGCACGATGCGCCGCAGGCGCTGATACGCAGGATCGTCGGTGCACAGCGTGTCGCCGTGCAGCAGCAGCACCCGACGCCCGTACAGATCGACCACGGTGCCGTCGTCGATGAGTCGCGTGCCGCTGTCGGCGCAGAAGCGCTTGCCGAGCAGAAAATCGCGGTTGCCGTGCATGACGAAGCAGGGCACGCCGCTGCCCGTCAGTTTCTTCATCGCCGCGACGATGCGCCGCTTGTCGGGATCCGGATCGTCATCGCCGATCCAGGCCTCGAACAGATCGCCGAGGATGTACAGCGCTTCCGCCTGTGCAGCTTCCCGATCGAGAAACGACAGGAACTGATCCGTGATGTCGGGCCGCGAGCCGTCGAGATGCAGATCGGAAATGAAGAGGGTGGTCACGGGGCAGGCTGGAAATGAGTTCAGCGAGGCGATCGCGTCTTCATTTGAGTTCTTCGATCTTCTCGATCACCACCGGCTTCATTGGCACGTCCTTGTCGAACGGACCACCGGCACCCGTGGCGACGACGCCGATCTCATCGACCACGCTCATGCCTTCGATGATCTTGCCGAAGACCGCGTAGCCCCAGCGACTCGGCTGCGGGTCGAGCGCCGCGTTGTCGGCGAGGTTGATGTAGAACTGCGCGTTGGCGCTGTGCGGGTCGCCGGTTCTCGCAATACCGATGGTGCCGCGTCGATTCGACAGGCCATTGCCGGACTCGTTGGGAATGCCGGCGCGGGTGGGCCGTTCCTGGAATTTCTCGTCGTAGCCGCCGCCCTGGGCGACGAAACCGCTGATGACGCGGTGAAAGATCGTGCCGTTGTAGTGGCCGGCGCGAACGTATTCCAGAAAGTTCGCCACGGTCAGCGGAGCCCGCGCGTTGTCGAGTTCGACCAGGAAGCTTCCGGCGTTGGTGTACACGCGGACGAGGGAGGGACTCTCGGCATTCGCTGCGCCAATCCCGCAGCAAAGGGCAAAGAGCAGTGCCAGGCAGTATCGGCGCATGATCGTGATGTGCGGCAGCCGTCGAATTGACGTCCGGATCTTAGCCCAAGCGGGAGGACGACCGCGGTGCGGGTGTATAGAATGCCGCCGTGCGCGGCCAGGGTGGCCGCCTCCCCAATATCCTAGAGAATGTCCTTCACTCCGCTAGTCACGAGATTTGCGCCGGCCCCGACCGGGCACCTGCACCTGGGCAATGCGCGCACGGCGCTGCTGAATTTCCTCGCAGCCCGCCATGCCGGCGGACAGTTCATCCTGCGTGTCGAAGACACGGACGAGGCCCGCAGTTCCGAGGAGTTCATGCGCGAACTCTTCCAGGACCTGCACTGGCTGGGGCTCGATTGGGATGAAGGCCCGGATATCGGCGGCCCGCATATCGCTTATCGGCAGCAGCAGCGCCGCCAGATCTACGAAGAATGGCTGGGCAAGCTGGATGCCGCAGGCCTGACCTATCCCTGCTTCTGTACGCCGGGGGAGTTGAACATTGCGCGCAAGCAGCTGCTCGCGGCTGGCAAGCCGCCGCGCTATGCGGGTACCTGCCGCAACCTGACGGAAGAGCAGCGTGCGGAGCGGCTCGTGAAGGGCAAGGCCGCGGCGCTCCGGTTTCGCGTGCCGCCGGCGCGGATCATCACCTTCGACGACGTGGTGCATGGCGAGCAGCGCTTCAACACCGACGACATCGGCGATTTCATCATCCGCCGCGCCGACGGCAGCACCGCCTTCTTTTTCTCCAACGCCATCGATGACGCGCTGATGGGCATCACGCTGGTGCTGCGCGGGGACGATCACCTGACCAATACGCCGCGCCAGATGCTGATCCTGCAGGCGCTCGACCTGCCCATACCGCGCTATGCGCACGTCGCGCTGCTGCAGGGAATGGACGGTGCAAAGCTCTCGAAACGACACGGCGATCTGAGCCTGCGCGATCTGCGCAAGCGCGGCTATTTGCCCGGCGCCGTTCGCAACCACCTCGTGCGTCTCGGGCACACCTGCGCGACCGACGGCTGGCTGGACGAAGCCGCGATGAAAGCCGAGTTCGATCTGAAGCGGCTGGGCCGGGCGGCGGCCAAGTTCGACGAAGCGCAACTGCGTCACTGGCAGAAGGAAGGCGTTGCACGCCTGAGTCCGGAGGATTTCCTGCTCTGGATTTCCAGTCAGTTGCCGACCGATGTCGAAACCTCGCGGCTGGCGCAGTTCGCAGCGGCGATCCGCCACAACGTCGAATTTCCGGCCGATGCGAAACTCTGGGTGGACGTCGTGTTCAGCACGCCGGAAACCGACGCCGAGGCATTGGCAAAGATGCAGGAGGCAGGGCCTGACTTCTTCGCGACGGCGGCGGAACTGTTCGCCGCTGGCGGCAAGGAATTTCGTCAGTTCGCCCGCGAACTCGGCGAGCGCACCGGCAGGAAGGGCCCCGCGTTGTACATGCCGCTGCGCGCCGCGCTCACGGGCGTATTGCACGGTCCGGAACTGGGACCGCTGCTGGCATTGATCGATACAAAAGAAATCGTCGCGCGACTCGAGAAGGCGCGACGCCTGGCCGGCTGAGGAGAACGATGCTGCAGCTTTTCAATACGCTCACCGGTCGCAAGGAGGAGTTCCATCCGCTCGAGCCAGGCATCGTGCGCATGTATGTCTGCGGCGATACCGTGTACGACTACTGTCACATCGGTCACGCGCGCAGCAAGATCGCTTTCGACATCGTGCGGCGCTATCTCGCGTTCAGCGGCTATCGCGTCACGTTCGTCCGCAACATCACGGACATCGACGACAAGATCATCAAGCGTGCCGCGGAGAATCGCGAGAGCGTGCAGACGCTGACGCAGCGATTCATCGATGCGATGCACGAGGACTACGATCGCCTCGGCATCCTGCGCCCTGACTTCGAACCGAAGGCCACCGGACACATCCCCAGCATCATCGCGATGACGCGTACGCTCATCGACAAGAACTACGCCTACGTCGCCACGAACGGCGACGTCATGTATTCGGTGTCCGCGTTCGCCGAATACGGCCAGCTGTCGGGTCGGCAACTGGGGGATCTGCGTGCCGGCGCGCGCGTGGCCATCGACGAAGCCAAGCGCGATCCGCTGGATTTCGTGCTCTGGAAACAGGCCAAGCCGGGTGAGCCTTCGTGGCCTTCCCCCTGGGGCGAGGGTCGGCCGGGCTGGCATATCGAATGCTCGGCGATGACGCTCGATCTGCTCGGCACGCGCTTCGACATTCACGGTGGCGGACTGGATCTCAAGTTTCCGCATCACGAGAACGAGATCGCGCAGTCCTGCGCCGCCACCGGCGACCGGTTCGCGACGTACTGGATGCACAACGGCTTCGTGAACGTCGACAACGAAAAGATGGCGAAGTCGGTCGGCAACTTCTTCCTGATCCGCGACGTGCTGAATTCGGGACGCGTGCGCGATCCGGAGGTGCTGCGATTCTTTCTGTTGTCGAGCCACTATCGCGGGCCGATCAACTATTCGCTGACGCAGATCGAGCAGGCCGATGCGGCACTGAGCCGGCTGTACACGGCGCTGCGCGATATCGAGCCTGCGGCCAATCATGAGCCGGGCGATGCGACGCGTCGTTTCAAGGCTGCGATGGATGACGACTTCAACACGCCGGATGCCGTCGCCGCGCTGCAGACGCTGGCAGGCGAAATCAATCGCGCCCGCGCGAACGCACCGCAGGTTGCCGCGACCTTGGCGGCGGAGTTGCGACATCTGGGTTCGGTACTCGGCGTCCTGCAATCGTCGCCGGATGCTTTCCTGCGCAAGTCGGCTTCGGCAGGCAGTGAGGCGCCGGGAGGCGATGCTGCAATCGAACAACTGATCGCGGCACGCCAGGCGGCGCGCAAGGCACGCAACTTCAAGGAATCGGATCGGATCCGGGATGAACTCGCCGCTGCCGGCGTGGTTCTCGAGGACAAACCCGACGGTTCGACGACCTGGCGGCGTGCCTGAAATAAGTCCCTGAGACATCGAATCGCAAATTGACGCTCCCGGACCCCGTGCGTATGATTCGCGGCCCGTGCGAGTGGCGACTATCTGGCGGGGCATGGCGCAGTCTGGTAGCGCATCTGGTTTGGGACCAGAGGGTCGGGGGTTCGAATCCCTCTGCCCCGACCATCGCAATCGCCGAGTGCCTGGTTCGGACTGCGCCCGTAGCTCAGCTGGATAGAGCATCGGCCTTCTAAGCCGAGGGTCGCAGGTTCGAGTCCTGCCGGGCGCGCCACTTCAAGATGGGTGGCCGGGCGGGAAGATGGTTGGACGATGGTGGACGTAGCTCAGTTGGTAGAGCCCCGGATTGTGATTCCGGCCGTCGTGGGTTCGAGTCCCATCGTCCACCCCACTATCGTTTTTTTGGTGTGGGCTGTTAGCTCAATTGGTAGAGCAGCTGACTCTTAATCAGTTGGTTATAGGTTCGAGTCCTATACGGCCCACCAACTTCTCCTGAACAGAATCCCGTCGCCATCCGGCGGGTCCCTCCGGGCACTCCTTCCGCTATACTCCGCGCCCCGCCGGGGCTGGCCCGCTGGGTCAGGTTCGGGCCAAGGGCTTGGGACTGCAGTTTTCGCGAAAGTGGCGGAACTGGTAGACGCGCTGGATTTAGGTTCCAGTGGGTAACCCCGTGAGGGTTCGAGTCCCTCCTTTCGCACCACCGGCGTGAAGCCGTGACGTGTCATCACTTGAGGTCGTTGATCAATGCAGGTTTCGGTAGAGACAACCGGCGCCCTGGAGCGCCGCATGGAAGTGCAGGTTCCGGCTGAGCGCGTCGAGAAGGCGATCGACGAGCGCCTGAAGTCGTTGAGCCGCACCGTGCGTCTGAAGGGCTTCCGTCCGGGCAAGGTGCCGGTCAATGTCGTGCGCCAGCAGTTCGGTCAGCAGGTGCGTCAGGAAGTGGTGGGCGACGTCGTGCAGTCGACGTTCGCCGAGGCCGTGAGCCAGCAGAACCTGAATCCGGCAACCGGTCCGCGCATCGAGCCGATCAGCACCGAGAAGGGCGGCGACCTGAAATACCGCGCGATTTTCGAGATTTTTCCGCAGATCGAACTGAAGGGACTGGACACCATTGAAGTGTCGCGCCCTGCGGCGGAAGTCACGACCGCCGATGTCGATGCCATGATCGAGAATCTGCGCCAGCAGCGTCCGACCTTCGCCGCCGTCGAGCGCGAATCGAAGGACACCGATCGCGTCACCATCGACTTCAATGGCACGATCGACGGCAAGCCGTTCGAAGGCGGTGCTGGCGAGAACGTGCCGGTCGTGCTCGGCGCGGGCCGCATGCTCGCGGACTTCGAAGCGGGCCTGAAGGGCGTGAAGGCCGGCGAAGAGAAAGTCATCGACATGACCTTTCCGCAGAACTACGGCGGCGCCGATCTCGCCGGCAAGCCAGTGCAGTTCGCGATCAAGATCCACAGCGTCGAAGAACAGCAGTTGCCCGAACTGGACGACGAGTTCTGCAAGACCTACGGCGTGGAAGAGGGCGGCATCGAACGCCTGCGTCAGGAAGTCGAAGACAACATGCGTCGCGAACTGGCGGATGCGGTTCGCGGCCGGGTGAAGAAGCAGGTCCTGGATGCGCTGCTGGCGGCGAATCCGGTCGATCTGCCGAAGTCGCTGGTCGATAACCAGGTTCGTGAATTGCAGCTCGATGCCGGTCGTCGCATGGGCGCCAAGGATGTCTCGCAGCTGCCGCCGGCCGAAGGGTTCACCGAGGCGGCGCGTCGCCGCGTTGCGCTCAGTCTGCTGATCAACGAAGCCATCAAGCAGGGCGACATCAAGGTCGATCAGGCCAAGGTCATGGAACGCTTCGAGGAGCTGGTTCAGCAATTCCCCGAACCGGACAAGGCGCTGCAGACCTATCGCAGCAATCCGCAGATCCGGCGCCAGATGGAAGCCGGCGTGCTGGAAGATCAGGTCATCGACTGGGTTCTCGAACGCGCCAAGGTGACGGACCAGCCGTCGACGTTCAAGGAACTGATGAATTTCGGCGCATAACGAAAATCAAGCGTTTCGGCGTAAGCAGACTCGCGTGCTTTGCTGCACACTAAGCCGCGAGTCCCCGGCAAACGGTCTATTCCCATGAGCGTGAGAACCAATCCGGTTATGAATCTGGTCCCGATGGTGGTCGAGCAGACGGCTCGCGGCGAACGCGCCTACGACATTTACTCGCGCCTGCTGAAGGAGCGCGTGATCTTCATCGTCGGCCAGGTCGAGGACTACATGGCCAACCTGGTCGTGGCGCAGCTCCTGTTCCTGGAATCCGAAAATCCCGAGAAGGACATCGCGCTGTACATCAATTCGCCGGGCGGCTCGGTCAGCGCCGGGCTGTCGATCTACGACACGATGCAGTTCATCAAGTGCGATGTCAGCACGATGTGCATCGGTCAGGCGGCCAGCATGGGTGCGGTGCTGCTGTCGGGCGGTACCAAGGGCAAGCGTTATTCGCTGCCGCACTCGCGGATCATGATTCACCAGCCGCTGGCCGGCTTCCAGGGCCAGGCTTCGGATATCGACATCCATGCCCGCGAAGTGCTGGAAACCCGCAATCGCCTCAACAAGATTCTGGCCAGGCACACGGGTCAGAGCATCGAGAAGATCGCCAAGGACACTGATCGCGACAACTTCATGAGCGGTGAGGCCGCCGCGGCCTACGGGCTCATCGATCGCGTGCTCGAACAGCGCGAACTGGTCCCGTCGGTCGGGGCTAAATGATTGAAGTGACAGCGTATTCCCGACTCCCGGTGCATTCTGTCAGACCCGGGAGGGGCTTCTTTGCGCCTTGATGGGGACGCGTGCTATATAGCCCGGGCACCGCGTTGAAATGCGCGAAAACGCGGCAATTTACGGCCTGTAGCAGGCCATGTGATGGGTGACTCATGTCTGATGACTCACGCGGCAAACACGACGACGGCAAGCTTCTCTACTGCTCCTTCTGCGGCAAGAGCCAGCATGAAGTACGCAAGCTCATTGCCGGCCCGTCGGTGTTCGTCTGCGACGAATGCGTAGAGCTCTGCAACGACATCATTCGTGAGGAACTCGAAGAGAAGGCCGAGCGCACCCGCGACAAGCTGCCGCGTCCGCACGAGATCAAGAAGGTTCTCGACGAATACGTGATCGGCCAGCCGCGCGCCAAGAAGGTGCTGTCGGTGGCGGTGTACAACCACTACAAGCGCCTGCAGACCAAGACATCCGAGCAGCGCTCCAAGGACGAAGTCGAACTCGCCAAGAGCAACATCCTGCTGATCGGCCCGACGGGCTGCGGCAAGACGCTGCTGGCCGAGACGCTGGCGCGGCTGCTGAACGTACCGTTCACGATCGCCGATGCCACGACGCTGACTGAAGCCGGCTACGTCGGCGAAGACGTCGAGAACATCATCCAGAAGCTGCTGCAGAAGTGCGACTACGATGTGGAGAAGGCCCAGACCGGCATCGTCTACATCGATGAAATCGACAAGATTTCGCGCAAGTCCGACAACCCGTCGATCACCCGCGACGTGTCGGGTGAAGGCGTGCAGCAGGCGTTGCTCAAGCTGATCGAAGGCACGATCGCGTCCGTTCCCCCGCAGGGCGGTCGCAAGCACCCGCAGCAGGAATTCCTGCAGGTCGATACGACCAACATCCTGTTCATCTGCGGCGGTGCGTTCGCAGGTCTCGAAAAGATCATCCTGAACCGCACCCAGAAGACGGGCATCGGCTTCACCGCCGACGTGCGTCAGCAGTCGGAGCGGCCGCATGGCAGCGACGTGTTCCATGACGTCGAGCCGGAAGATCTGATCCGTTACGGTCTCATTCCGGAATTCGTCGGTCGTCTGCCGGTCGTGGCGACGCTCGACGAACTGGACGAAGCCGCGCTGGTATCGATCCTGCTCGAGCCGAAGAACGCTCTCAGCAAGCAGTACCGCAAGCTGTTCGACATGGAAGGCGTGGAACTGGAGTTCCGCATCGACGCCCTCAAGGCCGTGGCCAACAAGGCGATGCAGCGCAAGACGGGCGCGCGCGGTCTGCGCACCATTCTGGAGAATGTGCTGCTCGAGACCATGTACGAACTGCCGTCGTTGCGTAACGTACAGAAGGTCGTCGTCGACGAATCCGTCATCAGCGGCGAAAGCAAGCCTTACATCGTTTACGGCAATTCCGATGATGCCCGGGCGAATGCCGAGGAACGGCGGCCGACCGGCAGCGATCATCACTGACCGCGCATTCAGGGATTGGCTTAAAGGGGCGCCCTCGTGGCGCCCTTTTCATTTGTGCCGGTGATCACTCGACAGTGTGCGACATCACCTGCATTGCGCCACCGCGTAGCCATGTCGGCACATGCGCCGACGAATTGCGTGCGGATGCCGCTGGCAGCAGGTAGCCGCTTCCGGTATTTTCACTTGAGATTCCCGGTCGGTCCCCGATGATCGATCCGTCAGCGCTTCCAGCGCTTCATCTGCCAGGTAACGAGCGTGAGCACAGACACCCCCGAAGTTGAGCAGCAGCCCGGTACGCCATCGGCCATCCCCGTGCTGCCGTTGCGTGATGTCGTCGTGTACCCGCACATGGTGATTCCGCTGTTCGTCGGTCGCGAGAAATCCATCCTCGCCCTCGATCAGGCGATGCGCTCCGGCAAGCAGATCCTGCTGGTCGCCCAGAAGCAGGCCGACGTGGACGATCCGAGTCCGCAGGATCTTTATCGCCTCGGTACGGTCGCCACGATCCTGCAGCTTCTCAAATTGCCCGACGGCACGGTGAAGGTGCTGGTCGAAGGCATCGAGCGCGCCAAGCTCGAGAAGCTGTACGCCAACCAGTATTTCTCCGCCGACATCAGTTCGCTGAAAGATGTCGAACAGTTCGACGAGCGCGAGATCGATGTGCTGTCGCGCTCGGTCATCTCGCAGTTCGAGCAGTACGTGAAGCTCAACCGCAAGGTGCCGCCCGAGATCCTCACTTCGCTGGCGGGCATCGAACAGCCGGGTCGGCTCGCCGACACCGTTGCTGCACACATGTCGCTCAAGCTCGATGCGAAGCAGAAGGTCCTGGAGATCCACGACGTTCGCAAACGGCTCGAACACATCCTGGCGCTGATCGAAGGCGAGATGGATGTGCTGCAGATCGAGAAGCGCATCCGCGGCCGCGTCAAACAGCAGATGGAGAAGAGCCAGCGCGAGTACTACCTCAACGAGCAGATGAAGGCGATCCAGAAGGAACTGGGCGAAATCGAGGACGCGCCGAACGAACTCGCCGAACTCGAACAGCGCATCCAGAAGGCGGGCATGCCGAAGGAAGCGCGCGACAAGGCCATGTCAGAGCTCAACAAGCTCAAGCTCATGTCGCCGATGTCGGCCGAGGCGACCGTGGTCCGCAACTACGTCGACTGGCTGGTGAAGTGCCCGTGGAAGAAGAAGACCAAGGTACTGAACGACATCGGCAACGCCGAGAAGGTGCTGGACGAGGATCACTACGGCCTGGAGAAGGTGAAGGAGCGCATCGTCGAGTACCTCGCCGTCCAGCAACGCGTGAAGACGCTGAAAGGCCCGATCCTGTGCCTGGTCGGTCCGCCGGGCGTGGGCAAGACATCGCTTGGCCGTTCGATCGCCAAGGCGACAGGCCGCGAATTCGTGCGCATGTCGCTGGGCGGCGTGCGCGACGAGGCGGAA